>JAOXRV010000424.1 GCA_025800435.1 Cellvibrionaceae bacterium
GCGCTCCTCTTACCACGCCGATAAACAAGCCCATGGTGAAGAAGTAAAATAAACTTCCATAAAAGAGGTACCCAATTATAAGGCTTGGGTTTGGCGGGCTTAGGTGGCGGCTTGCCATCTAAACTGCTTAGTGCAGCCGCACAGTTGGTTCAACGCCAATACTTTTTCCGGCTCATCGGTAAATACCCCGTCTACACCCATGGCCGCCAAGTGGCCTATATCTTCCGTGTGGTTAACCGTGTACACCCAGGTTTTTAAACCCCGTGATTTGGCGTCGTCTACTAAGCCCTGGCGCAAAAAGCTGAGCCCGGCGTGCAGGGAATAGGCGCCGACTGCCTCGCAGCAGCGGGCGTAATCCAGTGGCACACCAGCGAGCAAGACACCCCGGCGCACCTCTGGCAGGCGCTGACTGAGCTTGTGCAGCTGCACGTGATCAAAGCTTGAGATTAGATAATTTTCGTAGCTTCCCTGACGCTCGTGCACATAGGCTTCGATCAGTGCGGTGACTGCTTTTACACAGCCCGGGCCTTTTACCTCGATATTGAGCAGGGCTTGGTCGCCCACCAGTTCCATTACCTGCAGCAAGCTGGGCATGAGTTCGCCCGAGGGCAGGGGGGTGTTAGCCAGGCGCTGCGGGTCTTGCTGCACGATTAAGGTATTATCAAAGGGTGGGTAGTTTAAGCGCCGGTCGTGAAAAACCATTAACTCCCCGCGCACGCTCCACACATCCACTTCAATTGCATCTACCCCCATGGCCAAGGATTCGGCAATTGCTTTTAGAGTGTTTTCATAGGCGCGCTTGCCGCCCCGGTGGGCAATACAGAACAGTGGCTGCTCAAGGGCAACAGAAGTGGTGTGCTGAAAGGGCGGTTGCTGGGTCATGGCCTTCGCTGCCGCATTATTTATCCGGTGGCTTCATTGTTGGGTTTTTATATGACAATAATATGTCCGATACCGGGGCTGCTTTGTTTTTCGTTCAACATCTCACTGCCTTATGTTGGCGGGGCTGGTATGTGAGCAAGTGCTTACAATGGCGCTTTGGTTTGCAACAAGTTGTGGTCTAGTCACGACGCCATATGCCCGCAAAGCCAAGCTTTAGCATTGATAGCCTGAGCCAGCCGGGTAGAATAGAGCGTTCATTCCCAATGCGGTGCAATAGATGTTCATCACACGATGTGCCAAGCAGCTTTGCCTATCTGCCCTGCTAAGCCTTTCGGTTTTGCAGGCGGCACCGTCATTGGGGGCTGAGGATACGATTATTTTAGTGCCGGCGGAAGTGGTTGATGGCTTCCGGGATTTCCGCGGTAGCCGCCAGATAGCGGATATTCGGAACTACAGCTTTAGCACTGACTATATCAGCCGCCATCAAGACCCCTTTACCAACCTTGAGGTGGTGGAGCTGGTGTTGCTGGTGCAGGCCCTGCAGCTGGGTGGGCTAAAAGGTGAGATTAAGATAAAGCCAGCCTCTGCTCACGCCATGATGAGACGAGTAGAAAAGGGCGAGGCCATACTGGGTGGTGTTTCCATCTGGCGTGAGCGCACCGATACCCGAACTAAATCCCTGTGGGTGAGCGACCCCATTATTCGCCAGGGTGAATTCGAGCTGGGCCTCTACAGCTGCGGCCAGCCGGTGCCCATTATCGACCTGGCTGATCTGCGCCAATATAAATTAAGCTCCCACGCCGATTGGCCCATGGTGACCGAGTTGCTGCAATCCTTAGAGCAGGCGGATCTTTCCCTAAGCTCGGATTGGTCGACGGTGGTAAAGCAAACCTGTAATGGCATGAGCGACCTTGTGGCTGCGCCCTTTACCAATTCTGCGGGCCTATCGTTACAACATTTAGACGAGCTGCTTACCCCGGTGCCCGGGGTAAAATTAAAAGTGGGCGGCACCCGTCACTTTGTTATCAGCCGCCTACACCCCAAGGGCAAGCGTGCTTATTTCTCGCTGCAGCGCGGCCTGCGCAAGCTGCGCCTTAAGGGCAATATTGCCAGGGCTATGCGCCAGTCTGGTTTTTTACACCGGGCCGCCGCCGATTGGACTTTCCTAAATAAATAATAAAGTGTAAGGCTCGCCCTATGACCCAAGGTTCTGCTGTACTGGGATTTCTCGCTAAATTTAAACGCAATACCCTTTGGTTGGCGCCGCTGCTTGGTTTGCTGCTGGGTCTGCTTATGCAGCAGCAGGGTTGGGCAATTAATGCCTGTATAACGGCTGGCCTCACTTTAGTCTGCGCGCTGTGGTGGATGTTTGAGACAATTCCGATTCCCGCCACGGCCATGATACCCCTGGGCTTGTTCCCACTGCTGGGTGTGTTAACACCCACACAAGTCGCCCTGGCCTACGGCAGCCCCTTAATTATTTTATTAATGGGCGGCGCTATCCTATCGAAGGCGATGGAAAAAAGCGGTGCCCACCGCCGTATTGCTCTGGGTATGGTGAGCTTATTTGGGGGTGGCTCCCAGCGCCGCTTAATTTTTGGTTTTATGGTCGCATCGGCACTGCTGTCCATGTGGATCAGCAATACCGCCACCACCTTGATGTTGCTGCCCGTGGCGCTGGCGGTACTGGAGAAAAGCGAAGACCAGCGCCTTACCCTCGCGCTGTTACTTGGCATTGCCTACGCCGCCAGTATCGGCGGCCTTGGCACCCCGATTGGTACCCCGGCCAATGTTATTATGTTACAAAACTACGCCCAAGTTACCGGCACCGAGCCCAGTTTTGCCGATTGGATGGCTTGGTCAATTCCGGTAGTGATTTGCCTAATACCCTTGGCGGGGCTGTGGCTAACCCGGGGTTTAAGCGGCGGTACCGAAGCGCTAAATATCCCCGAGCTCGGCCCCTGGCGCAAGGCCGAGCGCCGGGTTTTGATCGTATTTGCGTTAACGGCACTTGCCTGGGTTACCCTAAAAGGCCCCGGCGGTGGCTGGGGCCAGTGGTTGCCCACGGCGAATTATGGCTCTGTGGCACTGGCGGCGGTGCTTATTTTGTTCATCATTCCCGACGGCGAAGGTGGCCGCCTACTTGATTGGCAAAGCGCTAACCAAATTCACTGGGGCGTATTACTGCTGTTCGCCGGCGGTATCGCCATCGCCAAAGCCTTTACCGAAACCGGCCTTAGCCAGGCCATCGGCGAAGCCCTGGCCGGCTTTGTAAGCTTGCCAACGCTATTGCTGCTACTGCTAATTGGCGCTGGCGTCGCCTTTTTAACCGAAGTAACCAGCAACACCGCAACCGCAACCCTGCTCATGCCAATTCTGGCTGCTACCGCCGTTGCCAGCGACATGGAACCCGCCCTGCTTATGTTGCCTGCCGCGTTAGCATCCAGCTGCGCGTTTATGCTGCCCGTAGCCACTGCCCCTAACGCCATTGTTTTCAGCACCGGGCGAGTAACCGTGGCGAATATGGTGCAGCGGGGGTTTGCCATCAATTTGATAGCTGTTGGGGTAATTGGCCTGTGTTGCTACGGCCTGTATAGTGTAAATGCCTTGTAATTTTTATTAAAAGGTCGTGGTTTTTAGCTTATCGAGCGGACTTTGCACACCGGCAAAGCTCTGGCCGAGTACCTGTGTATAAATTTGGGTGGTGCTGACATCGCTATGGCCCAGTAGCTCTTGTATCGTGCGAATATCCACGCCAGATGACAGCAGGTGGGTAGCAAAGGAATGCCGAAAGGTATGGCAAGAGACCTGCTTGTTATCGATACCGGCTTTAGATAAGGCCGGTTTAAGAACCTTACGCGCCACCGAATCGTGCAGATGATGCCTGCACAGCTGCCCGGTGACCGGGTGAGCGCAAATGGCGCTGGATGGAAACAGAAACATCCAGCCGCGATGGCGAAAAGCATTGGGGTATTTACGCCCCAGTGCAAATGGTAAAGAAGGCCCAAGGCCCTTGCTATTATCCGCTTGTTGCAACGCCAGCGATTGTTCTATACGACGCTGTAGGGGCTTTAGTAAAGATTGGCCAAGTAAGGTTTTACGGCTTTTATTACCCTTGCTGTTGCAAACTTGAATGGCGCCGTGGTCAAAATCAATATCCTTAACCCGCAACCGTAGCGCCTCAGAAATACGTAGGCCGCTGCTGTATAGCAATTCAAAAATAAGTCGCTTATCCCGAGGCAAGGCCAATAATATGCGGTGGATCTCATCCATTGAAAGTACCACGGGTATTTGCCTTTCTTGTTTAGCGTGGCGAAATTCCAAATCGCCCAGAGGTTTTTGTAAGACTTTATTGTATAAAAATGCCAAAGCGTTGAGCGCAGTCTTTTGGGTGTTAATAGCAACAGAGCGATTATTAGCTAAATGGCTTAAAAACTGCCGTACCTGGGCCGCCCCCATATCGGCCGGATGTTGCAAACGATGGAAATGAATGTAGCGCTTTATCCAAAAGATATAGGTTTTTTCCGTGCGTATACTATAACCCCGCAAGCGGATCTCGGATCTTATTTGATTTAGGAAAGGGCTGCTTGACATGGCACGCTAATCCTGTGAATTTATACAGTATATTCAATAAGCTGGAGCTTTTAATCAATAAGCCCTTAGTCTGAATGGTGTGCTCTTGGGTCTGGAGGTTAAGATATTTTGTTTCTATTCTGTTGCTTAGCGTTGTAAGCTAGAGAAGGCTTTAAGGCATGTTATCAAGGATATACGTGCCGGCATGGTTTGAGAGGAGGGTAGAGTGATTCTTTTGCGGAATGTTGATGGATTTCATACGCTTGACGTAGTTTGTTTGGTTAATATCTGCGTAGAATATTGCTCTTTCTCAATATTAAAATGTTATACGGTCGCAGAAACATGACATCTCCAGAAGAATTAAAGCTAAAACTATGTCAATTGTTTCCATCATTTGCTGGAGAGTTTGAGTCGAATGAAGAGTGTTCTTTGTATAGTGTTTTTCAGGCATTTTCACCTGTGGCATATAAACTAATATCGTCTGCCTCAGTGATGGAATTAAGACGATTATGCAATATACTGAACGAAGGCGTAGCGGAAGGAGGTGTTTTAGAAAATGCTATATCAACCTGCTTCTTGGAACATGCTTCGCAGGTGGGTGTAAGGAATCTTGTAAAGCCATACCTTTCC
>JAOXRV010000426.1 GCA_025800435.1 Cellvibrionaceae bacterium
GAGCGCGACCCAGGCGAGGCCGAAGATCTCAACAGCGAGGTGCGCAAGGCTTTTAGCCCGGTGGGCACGCGCCCGCGTCGCATTCCCGAGCAGGCCAGTCTTAACCTCGAAGAGAAAGTGCCGATGCTGATGGATTCGGTCAGCGAGCAGGCCGAGCGCAGCTTGGCAGACGATGCCTTGCAGTCGGATGTCGACGACAGTGGTCGGCGCGAGCCCGTATTTAGCGAGCCCGATTACGATGAGCAACAGCGCGATAAACAACGGCAGCCTGAGCCAAAGCGCAGCGAAGCGTTTACCGATGAGCCAGTGGATAAGCCTAAGCCTAGCCAGCCGCCGCGACAGTCAGAACCGGCTCCGGCGGTGGCCGAGGGGGCCCAGGACGACGGTATTTTATCCCCGGTGCGTACGGTGAGGCGCGAGCCCAGGCCCGAGCCCGAAGAAGCAGCCAAACAGCCCCAAGAGGTGGTGGTTATCAATGTGATGGCTAGCCCCGGCACGCGCTTTGGCGGCGCAGCGCTGCTGCAAGAGCTGTTGGCCAACGGCATGCGCTTTGGTGCCATGAATATCTTCCACCGCCACGCCGAAGACGATGGCTCTGGTGAAATTTTATTCAGTATGGCCAATATGGTGGTGCCAGGTACTTTTGAGCTAGACGAAATGGCCGAGTTTGAAACCCCTGGGGTGAGCTTTTTCCTGACTCTGCCGATTGAAGGCGACTGTGTTAAGGCCTTTGAAACCATGGTACAAACCACCGCCTCCCTGTGCGACAATTTGGGCGGTGAGCTCAAAGACGAAAACCGCAGCGTGATGACCGCCCAGACCATTGAACACTGCCGCCAGCGGGTGCAAGAATTTGCCCGGCGCCAGCTGTCGCGGCATTAGTATAGATATTTAAGGCGTTAATCTCGGCTTCGATCCCGAGCCCTATAGTGGC
>JAOXRV010000434.1 GCA_025800435.1 Cellvibrionaceae bacterium
GCTGGCTCATGGCTAGTCACCGTTATTTTTATGTCGGTGACTATTTAACGGCGAAAAGCGGTGCTAAACAAGGGTGGAAAGCGACACTGGGCGGTGTGAACAGGCCCAGGCCCAGGCTCAGTGGACTAGGCGCTTGCCCAAATATCCCGCGCCCAAAACCAGATATGTTCGGCCACCTCTTCCTCCAGGCCCGCCTCGGACCAAAACTGTACCTCGTCTTCTTGGGTGAGCACATAGTAGCCGCCATTGGCTTGGCAAAAAGCCAACAGTTCTCGGGGCAGGCCCCGTTCCCAGGCTTCGGCGGCCAGTTCCGCTAGGTAGTTGTGGGCACCGGGGTCAGCCGCCACCGCTGGCTCTAAACTGCCCAGTACTAGATCGCTGGCATGCAATAGAAACTCCCGGTAGATCGGTGGAATCGGTAGCAGCAGGGCTTCTTCAATATCCACCAGCTCGTCGTGTTCGGGCAGCCCCAGCGGCACGGGCAGGTCTTCGGCCTGCTCCTGCAGTGCTTCTAGCACTTCCTGGTAATCTTCGTTAACGCTCATTATCTTAGTATCGCTCAGGGCTGTTTTAAATACCGCTTAAGGCTGCCATCAATACCGCTCAAGGTTGTTTACCACCGCTCAAGGCTGTGTTTCAAGTGCCGCTCAAGGCTGTTTACCACATCAAGTCATCGGGGATGGGGTAGTCGGCGTAGGGGTCGTCCTCGTCGGGGCCGTCGCTGCTGCGCTCATTTTGCACAACCACCAAGCTTTCGTCGCGTTGGGCAATCTTCTCGGCCACTGGCTGTGGCACCAGTTCGTATCCCTCGCCAAAGGCGACAATGGCAATTTGGCCGCGAGATAGTTGGCTTTGCAGGGTCTCGTTGACGTAGAACTTTTTAATCGCCTTGCCATGGGTAAAGGAGTAGGCAATCTCGCCGCCGGCGCGAGAGATTTTGTTGGTGTCGATCAGCTGCTTGATCTGGGCCAGAATCGCCTTGGCATCGGCTTCTTTTTGGCGCTCCAGGTTCATGGCCCGGTCGCGCTCGGCTTTTTCGGCCAGCTTTTGTTTGGCGGCCTGTTTAATCTCGTCTTCGGTCTTGTGGCCTTTGGGGGTTTGCTTGGCCTGTTTGCGCTTTTCTTTGCCGATGGCCTTGGCCTTTTTCTTGTCGATTAGGCCGGCGCCCAGCAATTGGTCTTGCAGTGATTTGCTCATGGTAACCGTTTTCTAACAATCCAGTGGAATAATTGCATTATAGCCCAGGCTGCAGGTCGCTATAAGCCCGCATTTACAGGCCGCTAAGGCTAAAGTAGTATGCTCGGTCGGTAGTTTGACTCTCACAGTATTCGCCATGTCTTTACGCAGTTTCCACCTGGGTGACTTTACCCTGGATGCCGATCACCAGTACCTATTGCACCAGGGCGCCCAGCTGAGCGCAGACCCCAAGTTAGTGGGGCTGTTGCAGGCCTTGGCGGGCGCTTACCCCAATGCCATCAACAAGCAAGCCCTGCTGGATGATATCTGGGGCGAGGTGGTGGTCTCCGAGGCCTCTTTGGCCAAGCTGGTATCCGAAAGCCGGCGCCTGTTTAAGCAGCACAGCGAGCAAGAGGTGATCGCCACGGTGCACGGTAAAGGTTATCGCCTGGCCTTGGCGCCAGAATGGCTCGCTGCGCAGCCCACTGCCGATACAACGCCACCGCCCGCCGCCGATACAGCTGCGGAGGTAATGGCTAATTCGGCCGCCAAACAGGCCGAAGTGAGCGCGGTGGCGCTACCCGGTAACTGGGTAGTGTGGGCCTTGGCTGGCCTATTATTTGCCATGGTGGCGCTGGCAGCATTTGTGGCCGGGGCTGTCTTCTCACCCAAACAAAAGTTGCCCGACGATATCTTTGGCCGCTGGCATGTGGTGGATAACACGGTGGTGGTAGAGTCGGGTATTAATAGCGATCAACTGCCCCACTGCACCGATACGGTGCAGTATTACAATGTAAAAATTCTGCGTCGGGGTGAGCAGGTTTATATTGTCAGCCCCCTGTTTGAGATAGCCCTGGGTGCGGAAGTTGAGCAAGGCAAGATCACTACTGCCCAGGCGATCTATGACGACGGTACCGGCATTACTCACTCCACCCTCTCTTTTAACTTTGAAAGCCCGCTTAAGTTTGTCGGCAAATCCACTTGGGAGTGGCGCCAAGAAGCCGAAGGTGAGGTTTTGTGCAGGGGAATTAGCAGCATTGTAAGTGAGCGATAGCTTACCTTATAGGTCTTGCTAATGCTGGCCCCTATTCCATTCAAAACTATTCAAAAGTCTTTATAAGCTTTTCATTCATTCCCCTGGTCCTTTGTCTACGGTGGCAGCGCTGGTCGGGGCGGCGGCGCTTTTTGGCGATGGCTATAGGCATCAAGCGCGGTTTGAGAGTCCCTTCGTCGCCCCGGCCCCTTAACAACGACCAAACTGATAAGACCATTAGTGGAGTGAACTATGCGCCTGAGCAAAATACTCAGTGGCACCTTAATGTGGCTGTGCATCGGCCTGAGCAGCACCAGCCATGGACAAAGCTTTAATTGTGGAACCAATATTATACCGGCAGCCCAGTGTGTGGGCCTGCGCGATATATACAATGATCTCGGTGGCGACAACTGGAGCGATAACAGCAACTGGGGCAACGGAGACCCCAATAGCTGGTACGGGGTGTTTACGATAGCCTCTGGCCCCGGTACCACCGAGCCCTATGTGGTTTCGGCTATCAACCTCGATAGCAATAATTTGGTGGGCTCATTGCCCAGTGCCGTTGCTTATCTTGAAGACCTTAATCAACTGAATTTATCGGGTAACCAGATTAGCGGCCCACTGCCCTCGGGTTTTGCGAATATGAGAAAACTGGTGCGTTTGTACCTGGCCAATAACCAGCTTAGCGGCGGCATTCCCGATGCGTTTAGTGGCTGGGATGATATTCGCTTAATCTCATTTGCCAATAACCCCAATTTGGGTGGCAACCTGCCCCCCACTTTGCTCAGCCGCAGCAGTTTAGAGACTTTACATTTAAACAATGCGGGACTCAGTGGCCCACTGCCAAGCGCGTTGGGCAGTTTCGGCTCAGCCACCTCGGGTGGCAATCAGACTACCTTAAACCTACAGAACAATAATTTTAGCGGTTTAATTCCCAGTAGTTTTGGCGATGACCCCGCCAGCCCAAGCTATGTCAACATGATGAACAATCAGCTCGATGCCGACAGTCAAGGTGTGGCCATTACCAGTCACCCCGCGCTACAGGCTTGGTTAGCTGGCGGCAGCACCCGCAACTTGAGCGGCCAACGCCTAGCGGCCAGCACCACACCCGGTAATGGCGCCCAAGCGGTGCCGGCTAGCCCGATGTGGGCGCTGGCACTGTTGTTGCCGGGCTTTTTATTGCTAGCCCGGCGCAGGCGAGCCTAGTGCTCGGCTAGAAAGCTGGCAATTTCTGCCAGGGCTTGCTCCGCTTCCGGCAGGAAGGGGGCAAAGCCCTGGAATACATGGGGCATATCCGGCCACAGGCTCAGCTTCACCTCACTGCCTTGGGCTTTGGCCGCCTCGGCAAAAATTAAGCTATCGCCCAGCAGTACCTCGCGCTCACCGGTTTGCAGCATGATCGGCGGCAACTGGCTTAAATTCCCTTTGGCCGGGGAAACCAGCGGCTCACTGGGGTCTTGGCCCTGCAGATAGGCCTGTACTACCAAGGGCAGTAAATCGGCATTAATAATTGGGTCGATAGCCTTATTGGCTTGAATGGTCTCACTTTGAAAATCCAAACTGGTGGCCGGCGAGATGGCGGCGGTGGCATCGGGCAGGCGCAGGCCCTGTTGTTGCAGCGCCAGTACCAGGCTCAGGCTTAAATTGCCGCCGGCCGAATCGCCGCTAACATATATTTTCTCTGCTTTGCCTGCACCGTCATGGCTATTTTGCAGCAGCCACTTAAAGCTGGCGATACAGTCATTTAAACCATTGGGAAAGGGAAACTCCGGCGCTAAACGATAGGCAATGGCCAATACCTGGCAGCCCGTTAACTCGGCCAGGCGCGAGGTGGCCGAGCGGTGGCTGGCCGGCGAGCCCGCCATCCACGAGCCGCCGTGAATATACAGCAGGCGCTTAGCCGGCGAACTATTGGGGGCAATTACCCACTCGGCCACCACCGATAGGTCGCCGTCACAGGCAATGGCGGGGTAGATACGCGAGTTAATGGCGCTGATGCTGGGGTCGGCGGCGCAGTACATATCCAGTAGCGCACGCTTGGCCACGGTTTCGCCACCCGAGGCCCGGGTAGCGGCAGATACCGCCTCCATATGGGCGATCACCTGATCGTATTTGGCCTGATCAATGGGCATTGCTAGGGTCTCCTTATCATTATTGGTTTGAGCTTAACGGCTTGTGCTGCACTGCCCTATTAGACCAAGGGATGATTAATCCTCGCCCCAACGCCCTTCGGCGGCTGCGGTAAAGACCACATCGGTAGAGCTGTTGAGGGCGGTCTCGGCAGAATCTTGCACCACCCCAATAATAAAGCCCACCGCCACCACCTGCATGGCCACATCGTTGTCGATACCAAACAGGCCGCAGGCCAGTGGAATCAGTAGCAGCGAGCCGCCGGCCACACCGGAGGCGCCACAGGCGGAGATGGCCGCAACCACGCTCAATAATAGGGCGGTTAACAAATCGACCTCAATGCCCAGGGTATTCACGGCGGCCAAGCTCAATACGGTGATGGTAATGGCGGCGCCGGCCATATTGATGGTGGCCCCCAGGGGGATGGATACCGAATAGGTATCCTCGTGCAGCTTTAGCTTCTCGCAGAGGTTAAGGTTTACCGGAATATTGGCCGCCGAACTGCGGGTGAAAAAGGCGGTAATACCACTTTCGCGCAGGCAGGTCAGTACTAGCGGGTAGGGGTTGCGGCGGGTTTTAATAAATACAATTAGCGGGTTTACCAGCAGCGCTATGATCAGCATGGCGCTCAGTAATACCCCCAGCAACTGGCCGTATTCGGCCAGCGCCTCAAAGCCGGTGCTGGCTATGGCGTGGCTAACCAGGCCAAAGATACCCAGCGGTGCTAGGCGAATAACAAATTTTACTAAGACGGTAACCGCATCGGCACTTTGCTGTAAAAACGCGCGGGTATTATCGCTGGCCCGGCGAAAGGCCAAGCCCAGGCCAATGGCCCACACCAAAATACCGATAAAGTTACCGCTGGCGATGGCGTTGATGGGGTTATCCACCATTTTAAACAACACGGTTTCAAGTACTTCGCCAATGCCCTGGGGCGGTGCCAGTGAAGATTCATTGATCGCCAGGCTCAAACTGACCGGGAAGGCAAAGCTAAGGCTAACCGCCACCAGCGCCGCCGCAACTGTGCCGATTACATAGAGTAATATAATTGGCCGCATATGGGTCGCCTGGCCCTGTTGGTGGTTGGCCAGCGATGACAGCACCAGTACAAACACCAAAATGGGGGCCACCGCTTTTAGGGCTTTAACAAAAAAATCGCCCAAAATGGCAACATTGCTGGCAAGCTCGGGTAGCCAAGCTCCTACGCCGAGCCCCAAAACAATGCCAATGGCAATTTGCAGTACCAGCGAGCCCTGCACAATACGCTGAAAGAAAGAGCTTGGGGCGGCCATACAGAATCCTTAAGGTTATCGCTGTTGCACAAGTGTGATTAATACCATAACGAATAACAAGATTAATGGCGCAATTCCCCCCTGTTGTCTGGGCCTGTTAGGGGTACAATGACGCTATCACCCAAAATCAAAGGCAATAACAATGAAATGGATATGGCGCAGTTTATTGTTACTGGTGGTGTTGGCGGTGGGGGTGCGTATTTTTGTGCCGCCAATGATTGAAAAATCGCTCAACCGCTACGTGGGTCCACAGCAGTGGCAGATTTCTGAGCGGGCTCAAAAACTGCACGATACCTTGGTGGTGGGCGACTGGCACAGCGACTCCACCACCTGGGATAGGGATCTGAGCCAGGAGGCCAACTACGGTCATGTGGACTTCCCGCGCCTGCAGGCGGGCAATGTGGCCATGCAAATGTTTACCACGGTAACCAAAAGCCCAGCTGGGCAAAATTACCATCGCAACTCTGCCGATGCGCGCGATAATATCACTATGGTAGTGTTGGCCCAGGGCTGGCCGCCGCGCACCTGGAATAGCTTAACCGAGCGCGCCCTATACCAGGCCGAGCGCCTAAACAAAGCCATTGTTAAAAACCCAGAACAAGCGATGTTTGTGCGCACGGTAGCCGATTTAGATCAGGTAATGGCCAAACGCAAACAGGGGCACAAAACCATTGCCGCGCTAATCGGCACCGAGGGCTCCCACGCTCTGGATGGGCAGCTGAGTAATGTTGGCCGCCTCTACGATGCGGGCTTTCGGATGATGAGCCTGCAGCACTTTTTCGATAATAAACTCGGTGGCTCTTTGCACGGTACCAGCGGGGCGGGCTTAACTGAGTTTGGTCGCCAAGTGGTGGCAGAAATTGAACGGCGTAAAATTATTTTGGATCTGTCTCACTCCTCCGAGCAGGTGGTGCGCGATGTATTGGCCATTGCCACGCGCCCCATGGTGGTTAGCCACACCGGCCTGCACGGCCACTGCAAGGGGCCGCGCAATATTTCCGATAAGTTAATGCAGTCAATTGCTGCCAAAGGTGGCTTAATTGGTGTGGGTTATTGGGACGGTGCTCTATGTGGCGATGAAAGCCCTAAAAACGTGGTTAAAGCCATTCGCTACGGCATTGATTTGGTCGGCCTAGAACATATTGCCCTGGGCTCTGATTACGATGGCGCCGTTGCCGTACAATTTGATACTGCCGATTTGGCAGTACTGACCGATGAAATGCTAAAAGCCGAATTTAGCGAGGCCGAGATTCGCGCGGTGATGGGCGAAAATATGCTGCGCTTCCTACGTGAGAATTTACCTGCCGAGTAGGATGCCTAAGACTGAAACAGTGCCATTATTATCGGCACTGGAAAATCTACAGCGGCGTGTAACAAGCAGTGGCTTAACTGTGGAGACGCTAAATGCTGAGCAGCTGGCGCTTGATTAAAAAACCATCGCATTGCGGGTTGGTTTCTGCTACGGTCTCGCCCCTTTTGGATATCTGATAGAGCGCCCATGAAACACGCCTTTAGCAGCCTAAGTCTGCGCCCTGAACTAAGCGATAACCTGGCCAGCCTCGGCTATAAAAGTATGACCGAAATTCAGGCTGCCTGCTTGCCCACGGCGCTGGCGGGTAAAGACATGATCGCCCAGGCCAAAACCGGTAGCGGCAAAACCGCTGCCTTTAGCTTGACACTGCTGCAACGCTTAAAGGTTGAGCGCTTTCGGGTTCAGGCCATGGTGCTGTGTCCCACCCGCGAGTTAGCCGATCAGGTGGCGGTAGAAATACGCCGCCTGGCTCGGGGCATTCACAATATTAAGGTGCTCACCCTATGTGGGGGCGTTTCGATTGGCCCCCAGCTGGGCTCGCTGGAGCATGGGGCCCATATTGTTGTGGGCACCCCGGGGCGCATTCAGGATCATTTGCGCAAGGGCTCTCTCGATTTAAGCAATTTACACACCCTGGTACTGGATGAAGCCGATCGCATGTTGGATATGGGCTTTGCCGATGCCATCGCCGCCATTGCCGAGCAGTGTCCTAAACAGCGCCAAACCCTATTGTTCTCTGCCACTTACCCCAAAGAAATTGAAACTATTAGCCAGCACTACCAGCAAAACCCAAGCAGGGTGCAGGTAGAAAGCCGCCATAGCCAGGATAATATCGCCCAGCAGGTGTACATGGTTGATGGCGAGACAGAAAAAACCCAGTTGGCTCATCGTATAATCAGCAGTGTTGAGCCTAGGGCTTGTGTTATTTTCTGTGCGACCAAGCGCCAGACGGTGGAGATAGCCCAAGGCTTAAATGAACTGGGCTGGCTAACTCTGGCACTGCATGGCGATATGGAGCAGCGCGAACGCGATTTAAGTCTGATTCGCTTTGCCAATGGCAGTGCCCGGGTATTGGTCGCCACCGATGTGGCCGCCCGTGGCCTGGATGTGGAAGCTATTGATCTGGTTATTAACCACGACTTACCGCGCGACCCGGAAGTGTATGTGCACCGCATAGGCCGTACCGGCCGAGCGGGCCGCAGCGGTTTGGCGGTAAGCCTGGTGAATGAGCGCCAGGGCCGCAATTTGCGGGCTATTGAAGAGTATTTGCAGCAACAGATAGAAATTTGTAGCCCAATGTATTTAAGCGTTGATGATAATATTGATCAGCGCCCAGCCATGGTGACTATCGGTATTGACGCGGGCAAAAAAAATAAGCTGCGCCCCGGCGATATCTTGGGGGCCCTTACCAATGAAGGCGGTATTGATGGCCAAAATATTGGCAAGATCAATGTGCAACTGTTTCAATCCTATGTGGCAATTGAGCGCGCACTGGTGAACCGCGCGCTAAAGCATCTGCAGGCCGGCAAGATCAAAGGGCGCAATATCAAGGTGCGCAAAATCAGCAAGTCCAATGTTTAGACTGGGTGAGCCACATGGATATTGATATTCGTCAAATAGATTACCGCAACCCAAGCCAGGCACAGGATCTAGTCAATTTACTCGACGCCTATGCCCGCGACCCAATGGGTGGTGGTGAGGGCTTGGCCGACCCAGTTAAACAAAATCTGGCTGCGGCTCTGGCCGAGTTAGATCACGCCTTCAGCTTAATCGCCTACCGGGCAGATCAGGCGGTGGGTTTGGTCAATTGTTTTATGGGCTTTTCCACCTTTAGTTGTGAGCCGCTGGTGAATATTCACGATGTGGTGGTGTCGGCACCCTATCGCGGTCAGGGCGTCAGCACACTATTACTGGCCGCAGTAGAAGCGATCGCCCGCGAGCGCGGCTGCTGCAAGCTAACCCTGGAAGTGCTCGAAGGCAATTCCGTCGCTCAAGCCGCCTACCGTAACTTTGGCTTTAACGGTTATCAGCTCAATAGCGAAACTGGCCGTGCTTTGTTTTGGCAAAAGCCTATTAAGCCATAGTGCCAACCTCACCAATACTAGTCAGTAAGATTATTAGTTAGCTATTTTTAGCTATTGCGATAGCATGTTGACCTGACAATAATATTTTACAAATTTGGCACAATCTAAATTGCGCTGGTCGCAGCCTGCCCGCTGCGGCTGTAATAATGCAGTACTCGTGTTGGGCTAGTGTTAGGAGAAAACAGAGTGAGTTCCCATTTGAAGATGATCAAAGCCCTACTGGGTGCAGCAATAATAAGCCTGCTGGCCGCCCCGGCCATGGCCCAGAACCCCGCTTCTTTTACCGCCCCTGGCGCTGAGCCCGGCGATGGGTTCTGGCAGCAGGGTGAAACCTTGGTGTTTGTAGCAGGCTTTGACTCTGATGTTACGGTAACCGGCACCCCAGAATTACAGGTATTAATTGGTGCCGCTGTCGTCAACGTGCCCTATGTGGGACCCGATGGTGGTGATAACGCAACCATGCGTTTTGAATACCCTGTGTCAACGGGTGATGAAGACCTGGATGGCGTCGCCATGGCCAACAACAGTATTGTCAATGTAGGTGGCAGCACCATCAGCACTGCCAACCTAAACTTCAGCGCGCAAATTTTTGCGGTCAATGCCGCGCTTACGGCTACCGTGGTCGATGCACTGGCACCAGCACTGACCGAGACCAGCCCGGTTAACAGCCCGAGCAGTTCGGCTACGCCCGCTTATTCGTTTAGCACCACCGAGGCGGGTACGCTTGCAGTCGGCGGCTCCTGTGGCGCAGTTGAGGAAACCAGTCCCACGCTGCCTGCGGCGGGTAGTTATAACATCACCTTGACCGCGCCGGATAACAGCAGTGACCTGGCCGATGGCGATTATAATGATTGTACAGTTGAGGTAACAGATGCGGCCGGTAACACCAGCAGCAGCTTAAATATTAGTAACTTTCGTATTGCCGCCAATACAGTGCCCAGCCAAGCAGTGCCATTGAGCTACCCTTGGGCGATTGCGTTAATGATGCTTGGCCTGGGCTTGCTTGCGCGTAAAAGACTAGCAGCGCGTTGAAAAACTACCTGCGTTGCTTCAGCTGCCTCGCAAACGTTTTTCAACAGGCTGCCAGGGCGGGCGCCTCTGATATTAGCTGGGTGCGAAAATGTGGCGGGCGATGTTTTGGGAGAAGCCGCTATAGTAGCGCGCTGCAGCTCTAGTGTGCCGCTGAATAACTCGTTGAGCATCTGCAAGTTATTCAGCGGTGCTCTAGCTGAGCCTGCCATATATGTACTGGTTACTTGATGGCTTTAACACTTTTCTTAAAGTCTTGCAGACTGATTGCTTTATCTGAGCCCTTTCCAAGCTCTACACCGAGAGCGGTTTTTTGATTCAGTGCGTTATGCTTGACCTGTCTGTGAGTGCTGCTTTTGATGCCGCGAATACTTTCGCCGCTACTGGCGTGAACGGTTTTTTCAGCGCCGCTGCCCTTAACCAAGAAATGCCCCTGGTTCCACCCGCTTAGTGGATGGATAACGCTGCCATCGGTCTTTTCTACAAAGTAGATGCCATGCTCGCCAAGTGTTGGTGTGGTCATTCCGCCGATTCTGAGGCGCAAGCCATTCACGACGCCACCAGTATATCTCAAGGTGATGGTGGGCTCATTTAATTCGCCTCGTAAAACCTCAAATACCTTAAGGGTGACTAGGGTGGCGGCTTTTTTGGGGTGGTCGCCAATCGTTTCAATGCTAATAACCTCCCCTTCAAAAACTACTTCTGAGGTCTTGGCAATGTCTTCAAAGCTTCGCTGGAGTATGGTTGTTGCCTGCGCAAATGCTGAAAGCGACATTAGCAGAATGCTTAAAAATAGTGGCTTTTTCATGGTTTCGTACCCTTAATATTTGATAAATTATTGCGCTTCAATTGCATCTGTAACCCAGCGCTGTTGGGCCACTTGCCACTTGAGAACGATACGATAAGTTTTATCATCCACCTCGACTTCTTCAATGGTTATGGTGTTGTCACTGCTTACTTGAGCATCGCTGAGAATCTTGATTCGACTACTCTGTTTGATAAATGGAGTGTCTAAAGAGACAGTGTTAAAGTTGACAGATGCTTCTTTTTGCCGGCCTGCGCCGTCAATAGCGCGCACTTTTATGGTGTGACTGCCCGGCTCTAGCAGGCCCCAGTTAAATACCATAGAGAATCCGGAAGTGTCAGAATTGGGGTATTGTGGGTAATAATTTCCTACATCGTTACGGGTGCCGCCATAAGGAATAACACCAAACAATTTGTCATCGATATAAACACTGGTTGATTCGATATTTTCAAGCGCTACCGCCCAGCCGCGAATATTGCTGATGCCATTGGCGACTTCGCCGGTAACTGGTTCCTCAATGGTCAGTATGATATCAGGGGTGTCGCTGGTCTCACTGTAAGAGCTGCTTGATTTGCTGGTGAGATTACTTTGTTGCGGATTATTAACAACAGTACTGATAGCATGGGTTGCCCAACGCTGCTGTGCTACTTGCCATCTGAGAATAATGGTATAGGTTTTACCTTCTGCCTCTACTTTATCGAGGGTAATGGTATTGTTGCCTGTAACTCTGGCTCCACTAAGTATTTTTATACGACTGCTGTCTTTAATAAATGGTGTGGCAAAAGATACAATGTTAAATTGGGTTGATGCTTCTTTGCTTCGGCCTAAACGATCAGCCGCGACAACTCGTAGAGTGTGGGTGCCAGGTTCGAGTAGCCCCCAGTTAAAAGCCATGGAAAATCCAGAATCATCGGCATTGGGATATTGACTGTGAGTCTCACCTACATCTTTACGCGTGCCGCCATATGGAATGACGCCAACCAATCGGTTATCGATATAAACCCGAGTGGATTCAATCTCGTCAAGCGCCACCGCCCAGCCACGAATATTGCTGACGCCATTTGCCGTTGCACCGGATACTGGTTCTTCAATCGCAAGCAAAATATCTTCCAGAATATCTGCGCCGCTGCTTGGACCGCCACTAGAGCTACTACTGGAGCCGCCACTAGAGCCACCGCTAGACGTGCTGCCGGTGCCGCCACTGGAGCTAGTACTGGAGCCGCTACTAGAACCACTGCTGGAAGTACTGCCGGTGCCGCCGCTGGAGCTGGTGCTGGAGCCGCTACTAGAGCCACTGCTGGAAGTACTGCCGGTGCCGCCGCTGGAGCTGGTGCTGGAGCCGCTACTAGAGCCACCGCTGGAAGTACTGCCGGTGCCGCCACTGGAGCTGGTGCTGGAGCCGCTACTAGAGCCACTGCTGGAAGTACTGCCGGTGCCGCCACTGGAGCTAGTACTGGAGCCGCTACTAGAGCCACCGCTGGAAGTACTGCTGGTGCCGCCACTGGAGCTAGTACTGGAGCCGCCACTAGAGCCGCCACTAGAGCCACCGCCGGAGCTACTACTTGTACTGTTATTATCATATATGGCCAATAAGCCATTGATGTCATCCTGGGTTACATCGTTAGCAGACAGGTCCGCGTATGTATTCATTACAGTAACGGGGTGGCCATCTTCGTGGTCTAGGCCAATAAAATGGCCAAACTCATGGGCGGCTACACGATAAAAATCTACAGTAGAATTTGTTACTGGCCCGCTATAAATATCCCAGTCAACATACTTATCAAATATTATATCGGCCTGCTTAATTGCTGATTCGTCGTCCTCAACTTCTTGAATCAAGGTAACTGCAACTACGCCTTTATTAAAAAATTGTCCGCACACCCAATTCCTAAAGGCTATTACATTTTTCGTGCCATCATTAGGGTATATAAAATAGCCGGCACAAGGGTCTACCCCCTTTTCGACCGAAGTGTTAATGTTTAAGCGATCTGTTTGGTCGTCCCAGGTTTTTATGGCCCGGAGCATCTGAGTGTTCCACTCTTTGTTTTCCAAAAAACTTCGGGCGGTGTCATCAAGGTTTAAATAAACGTCGACGTTGTTTTTCTTCCATTTGAACCCGGTTAAAACATAGCCAAAGCTTACTGAAGAGGCTGAAAGGAGTAAGCCAATAGAGGCGCCTAGAAAGATATTTTTTGATCGTTTGTTAGTACTCATTGGTCTTACCTTGTCACCTAAGGTGAAATGACGAGTCGAAATAGTAATAGTTTGTTAGGGAGGTAAGGGAATCTATCAACCCTGTTTGTTTTACGCTCTAGGCAAAAAGGTTGATTTCATATCGATCCGATAGGCCGAATATAAGATTAAATAGTAAGTATGAGAATTAGTTATTTTTTCATGAGCCAAATTTCTATCATTTCATTTAAATTTATTTATGACTGTAAATGTCTAAATTGAGCAAGACATCGATTCGATTGATTGAAAACGCGAGTCCGTTTAGGCTGTCGTTACGAGAAATTTCATGGGATGAGTTATGGCGATAACGGTAAGGCACTACGCTGCCCGCGTCATTGAGACGGAACCATGCTTTGGCTTGGAGACTTTGTTGTCAGAGCTGTTTGTACTATTGTTTTTCGCTACCCTTGTCTATACCGCTCTGCGCACTAAAATATTGCTGCTATTAATACTATCTGTAGGTGGCGTATTTATGGCAGTCCTCAGTTCAATTTATACGCTATACGAATATCTGCGGTCTAAGTTAAAAAGTCCCTGAGCAGGCGGTGTTAATGCTTGCTCAGAGGCTTTGGTGTGTGTGGTTGTTGGTGGATATTTTTTTAAATTGCTATTTTATCGACTGAATTTTATCTTTAAACGAGCTTAGGCTTATAGCTTCACCGTTTTGGGGGCCTGTCTCGATACCTGAAGCTACGCCTTTGCTTAAAGTAAATGCGTTATCAGAGCTTTTAGATTTTTCAGTGGAAACTGCTGTTACTATTTTGCCATTGGTGGTTTGAACAATATTCTTTTGGCCATCGTGGCGAACAATATAGTGGCCCTGTGACCAGCCTTTTAGGGGGTGAACATGGCTTCCTTCTAGCTGCCTAACAAAGTAAACGCCGTGTTCCCCCATTTTGGGGTATTTCATTGAGCCCACTTTCATGGTTTTGCCCCGGCTTTTTCCGCCCAAAAAAGATAGGGTTATTTCATCGCCGGGATAACTGCCTTTAAGTATGTCAATAATCTCAAAGCTAACTAGGGTTCGTATATTTTTATATTCGCCCTCTGTGCGTATTCCAACCACTGTACCTTCGAACACGAGTTCTGACCCCTGGGTAACATCAGAGAAGCTACGTTGTGTTATAGAGGTGGCCTGGGCAGATGGCTGTGATAACACTACCGAAGTGAATGCGGCGGCAAAAATGATTAAATTTTTCATGTCTGTTTATCCTTTTATCAGTTGGCTTATTTAGCTTGAATGGTTTTAATGGCCCACTGCTGAGTTCCTACATTCCATTCAATTACCATGCGGTAATTGCCGCCATCGGCATTCACATCATTTAGGGTAATGGTGTTGTTGCCGCTTACTTCTGCGGTGCCGTTAATTCTGACTTTATTACTGTTGTTGATATAAGGGTTGCTAACCGAGGTGGTGGTGAAATTTACCGATTTCTGTACCGTGTTTCCAATTTTGTCGTGGGCGATGACCTTTATCGTATGATTGCCGGGGTTTAATAGGCCCCAGTTGTAAATCATTGAGAAGCCGGAGCTCCCCGCTGAGGGGTAAACACTATGAACATTAGCGACATCGTTTCTGGTGCTGCCGTGGGGGATTAATCCAATTGGTTTGTTGTCCAGGAAAATTTCAGTATGCGAGATTTCGCGTTTTGCAATTGCCCAGCCTCTAATATTGCTGACGCCGCTGGCAATTTGCCCTGGCGCGGGCTCTTCGATGTTGAGTTGCATCTTTGGGGCTGCCGCAAGTGCCGGGGAAGGATAAATGGAGCGTGCACCATTGATATCGTCCTGAGTTAGGTCTGCAGCAGTTTCATCGTAGGTGTGCATTAGCACTGGAGTTAGAGTATTGTCCTCATGGTCAAGCCCAATAAAATGGCCCAGCTCATGAGCTGCAATGCGATAAAAATCCCGTGTGCTTGCTATGGGCTTGCCGTTGTACTGAGACCAAGCGTAGTGGTTATTGTTAAATGTAATATCACTCTCTGTAAGGTTTAGGTCTTCATCCCAAAGGCTGCTGGTAACAGCGATGGTGTCTTCATCGATTGCCGTACCGCAATACTCTTTTGAAAAACCGGTAGAGTTGCGATTGCCATCTTCTGGTATTCCTGAACCTGGGTATCCGGCACAGGGATGATAATCCCCGGATTTGGCGGTAATGTGCAGCTCCGTGCTGGTGTTGTTCCAGGCGTCAATGGCACGACGCATATGCTTGTCCCAGTCGACATTAGTTCCATTTGGGTTGTTTAAATTGATATAGATGTCCGCTTCCCCATTTTTCCATTTGGGGCCCCATAGCTCAAAGCCATGGCCGAGTGACGGTGTAAGCAGAAGGATACCTGAAGTGAAGGTAAGCAATGGTTTTGTTAGCGGGCCAATAAATTTCATTGTGTCTCCAGTAAACTTCAAAGCAGTTTTGAGTGTTGATGCGTGAGAAGTGAAAAGAAGAAAAGACTATCAAGATAGATAGTGTATTGCTTTAGGCAAAAAGGCCGAAGTTTGGAGGGCTAAATCTGTATGGACACAAAACTTTGGCTGATAAAAATATTCGGATTAGTAGTCAGCAAGTATATGGCTAATAAGCAGCAATAAGGCGACAGGCATAATACAAAAGCATGGATACTATGACTCGAACAAAGCAATACTGCTAAGGGGCAGTAAAGGTAATAGAAAGGTCGTTAAGTAAGCGCCGCACATGAGAGGTTTGCGTAAATGAGTTGGCATTGGCGGCCCGAAGGGCCCCGCTGAGCACCACCGAGTTATTCAGAGGTGTCTTGGTAAATAAGCCGCGGCCCTTCGATTACAGCCTAACCTCAACCCCCTGCTCGCGCATAAAACGCTTGGCTTCGGGTACGCTGTATTCACCAAAGTGAAAAATGCTGGCGGCCAGTACCGCATCGGCCTTGCCCTGTTTTACCCCGTCGACCAGGTGCTGCAAATTGCCTACGCCGCCCGAGGCAATAACCGGCACCGGCACGGCGTCGCTAATCGCGGCGGTTACGTCTAGGTCAAAACCGTTTTTCATGCCGTCTTGGTCCATACTGGTCAGCAGAATTTCGCCGGCACCGTTGGTGGTCATGCGCTTGGCCCACTCAACCGCGTCGATGCCGGTGGGTTTGCGCCCGCCGTGGGTAAAAATCTCCCAGCGCTTGGGCTCGCCCGCTTTGCTAACGCACTTAGCATCTATCGCAACCACAATGCACTGTGAGCCAAAGCGGTCCGCTGCTTCTTTAACAAAATCTGGGTTAAATACTGCCGCCGAGTTAATGCTGACTTTATCGGCGCCGGCGTTTAGCATGGTGCGTATATCGTCAACAGTGCGAATGCCGCCGCCGACGGTCAGCGGAATAAACACCTCGCTGGCAATTTTTTCGACCGTGTGCACGGTGGTTTCGCGGCCCTCGTGGGTGGCGGTAATGTCGAGAAAGGTAATTTCATCGGCGCCTTGCTCGTTGTAGCGCTTAGATACCTCGACCGGGTCGCCCGCATCGCGAATATCCACAAACTGTACACCCTTAACTACTCGGCCGTTTTCCACATCCAGGCAGGGAATAATGCGTTTTGCCAGTGCCATAGTTTTCTCTCTTTATTTTTTCCGCTTAGCCCTAGGCATCGCAATAGGCTTGGGCCTCGCGTACGTCCAAAGTGCCCTCGTAAATGGCGCGGCCGGTAATAGCGCCGCAGATACCTTTATCGGCAACCGCCGATAGGGCGCGGATATCGTCCATATTGGTAATGCCGCCAGAGGCGATCACCGGAATGGTAGAGGCTTGGGCCATGGCCACGGTGGCTTCTACATTAACGCCCTGCATCATGCCATCGCGGGCGATATCGGTATAGACAATCGAGCTGACGCCGTCGGCCTCAAAGCGTTTGGCCAGGTCGGTGGCTTTCACCTCGGACACCTCGGCCCAACCATCGGTGGCGACCAGGCCGTCTTTGGCATCCAGGCCGACAATAATATGGCCTGCAAACTGTTTGCACATTTTGGTCACAAACTCAGGCTCTTTTACCGCCTTGGTGCCGATAATTACATAATCGACACCGGCGTTGAGGTAGTAGTCGATAGTGTCGGCGCTGCGAATGCCGCCGCCAATTTGAATTGGCAGCTCGGGGTAGGCCTTGGCAATGGCGGTAACCACATCACCGTTAACGGGCTTGCCCTCAAAGGCACCGTTAAGGTCAACCAAGTGCAGGCGGCGACAGCCCTGCTCTACCCACTTAGTGGCCATCGCGGTGGGGTCGTCGGAAAATACGGTGGAGTCTTCCATCAGGCCTTGGCGCAGGCGTACACAGGCACCGTCTTTTAAATCGATTGCGGGAATAATTAACATGCTATGGTCTCTTTGTTCTGTTTACCCCGATTGAATAAATGCGCTGAATTATCCAATCATCGCCGGGCCTATGCGTTTACTGGTCGGGTTGCCACTGGCTGAAATTCTTCAGCAGTTGCAGGCCGGCTGCGTGGCTTTTTTCTGGGTGAAATTGCACCGCTGCCAAATTGTTGTGGCACAGGGCCACGTCAAAATCCAGGCCGTAGTGGCAGCGGCCAATAACCTGCTCGGGGGCACCGCTCAAGGCGTAATAGCTGTGTACAAAATAAAAATAATCACCCTGGCCGATATGGTGCCAAAGCGGGTGGTCAACGGTTTGTTTAACCGTATTCCAACCCATATGGGGCACTTTTAGGCGCTCGTCATTTTCAACTAGCTTGTCGCCAAAAAACTTAACTTCGCCGGGCAGCAAGTCAATGCAGTCGACGCCGTTATTTTCTTCACTGTGGCCAAACAGGGCCTGCATGCCCACGCAGATACCCAGTACCGGTTTGCCACTGGCGAGTAGCTCGGGCACCAGTTTGTCGAACTTTAGCCGGCGAATCTCTGCCATGCAGTCGCGGATGGCGCCAACACCGGGGAATATCACCCGCTCGGCGTTATTAATGTCACGGCGATCACTGCTGATAATAATATTGGCTTGGGGGGCAATATGCTCCAGGGCGCTGGCCACCGAATGCAGATTGCCCATGCCGTAATCGATTACGGCGATGGTTTGTTTGCTCATGCTATTGCTACTTGCTGTTTACCTTGGGCTCGTCCTAAAGCGCGAGTCTTTATAGGCTGCCCTTAGTAGAGGGCATCATCCCGGCCATACGCGGGTCGGTTTCCAGGGCCATGCGCAGGGCGCGGCCAAAGGCCTTAAATACGGTTTCTATCTGGTGGTGCACATTGGCGCCGCGCAGGCAGTCGATGTGTAGGGTTACCTGGGCGTGGTTAACAAAGCCGTGGAAAAACTCGCTAAACAGCTCGGTATCAAATTCGCCCACCCGCTTTTGGGTAAAGGGAATATCCATCACCAGGCCCGGGCGGCCGGAAAAGTCGATTACCACCCGACTTAAGGCTTCATCTAAGGGCACATAGGCGTGGCCATAGCGACGAATACCCTTCTTGTTGCCCACTGCTTGGGCCATTGCCTGGCCCAGGGTAATGCCAATATCCTCGACCGAATGGTGGTCGTCGATATGGGTATCGCCCTGGCATTTAATATCCAGGTCGATCAGACCGTGGCGGGCGATCTGGTCGAGCATATGCTCCAAAAAGGGCACCCCAGTGGCAAACTCGCCCTTGCCACTGCCGTCTAGGTTTAGGCTGACGCTGATCTGGGTTTCCAGGGTGTCACGGCTGACACTGGCACTGCGATCGGACATGGTGCATTCCTCAAACTGGCCGGTTCCGGCCCGCCCGGCCCGGCAAAAGAGCGGGGATTATAGCCTGTCACCTGCCGCTATCCAATTGATCCGCGGTTTGCGCTCCCTCGGGCTCACTTGCCGGGGCTTGTCGTTATATTATAACATTGCGCTGGAGCTTGGCTGTGCCTATTTAAACCCAGATTAAAAGCGCGTTTCCTATTTATTTAATTAGCCGTTATTTAATTAGTGGCTACTTAATTAACAGCTGTTTAATTAGGCCGAGCCTCGCCGGACCAGTTCCGGCAAGCGTCGCCCCCGGCCCCCGCTGGGGCGGTTGATCAATGCCAAGCGCTATGCCCACAATAACAATGGAAAACCAATGAACAAGCACCCAATTTACCTGGCCGTGGCGGCCAGTGCCCTTAGCTTAAGCAGTGTTAACACCCTGGCCGATGGCGACCATCGAGAGCACGCTGAGGCCATCGAAGAAATCATTGTCAGCGCCTCGCCGCTGGATAAAACTCACTCGGACAATACCCGCCCCGCCGCGGTATTAAGTGGCGACCGCCTGCGCCAACAGGCCGCCGCCACCCTGGGCGAAAGCCTTAAGGGCCAGCCCGGTGTGGCCAGTGCATCGTTTGGCCCCGGTGTTGGCACGCCGGTGATTCGCGGTCAGCAGGGTAATCGGGTCAAGGTCATGCAAGATAATCTGGACACCATGGATGCGGCCAATGCCTCCTCCGACCACGCCAATGCGGTCGAGGCCCTGCTGGCCGAGCGCATCGAAGTACTGCGCGGCCCCCAGACCCTGCGCTACGGCAGTGGTGCCATTGGCGGCGTGATCAATGTGATCGATAACCGTATTCCTGGCCGCCTGCCCGAGGCCACCAGCGGCAGTATCGAGACCCGCTACAGCTCGGTCAATGAAGAGAGTGCGACCGTTGCCAAGTTCGAAGGCGCGGCGGGCCAGTTGGCCTGGCACCTCGACGGCCTCTATCGCCACAGTAATAATGTTGAGATTCCAGGTTTTGCCGATCTCCACGGTCAGGAGCATGCAGACGAAACCACCTATGGCTTTATCGATAACAGCGACAGTGAAAGTAAAAACCTCACCTTTGGCAGCAGTTGGTTTTTCGATGATGAAGATTTCTTTGGTCTGAGTGTCAGCCGTCTGGAAAATGAATACGGTATTCCCGCTGGCGCCCATGTACACCACCATGAGGATGAAGATCACGATCATGATGAGGACCACGACGAGGATCACCATGACGAGGATCACCATGACGAAGATGATCACGACGAAGACCACGACGAAGACCACGACGAGGATCATCACGAGCACGGCGAGGAAGATATTCGCATCGATATGAAGCAAACCCGCTACGATCTGAAAGGCCAGTTTACCCAGCCCTTCGCCGGTTTCGATAAGCTGACCATGCGCATGGCCTATGTGGACTATGAGCACAAAGAACTTGAGGGCGCGGAAATAGGCACCACTTATAGCAGTGAGGGCTTCGAGGGCCGTTTTGAGCTGGTGCACTCGGCCTGGATGGACGGTAAGGCCCGTGGTGCATTCGGCCTGCAGTTTGCTGATAAAGACTTTGAAGCGATTGGCGAGGAAGCCTTTATCCCCGCCAGCAACACCAGCAATATCGGTGTGTTTTTGGTTGAAGAGTGGGATCTGGGCAGCTGGCTATTAGAGATGGGTGCGCGTCTGGAAAATACCGAAGTGGACGCCGAAGGCCATAGCGCTGCCGATTTTAATACCCACAGCCTTAGCGCCGCCGCCCAGTACCGCCTCGCCGAGGGCCAAAAAATTAATATTGTTGTGAGTCAGGCCCAGCGTGCGCCTTCGGTCGAAGAGCTGTTTGCCGATGGTGTTCACGTGGCCACCCAGAGTTACGAGTTAGGCAATGAGCAGCTTGAAAAAGAAACCAGCCGCAATATTGAGCTGGGTTATAAAATGCACCTGCCCATGGGCAAAGATTACCTCGAATTAGATCTGGGTGTGTTCTATAACGATATCGAAGACTTTATCTACCGCGATAACAGCGGCCAAATGCGCGAGGAGCAGCCCCTGTTTACTTACCAGCAGCAGGGCGCGGAGTTTAAAGGTGTTGAACTGTCCATGACCTTCCCGCTCTATCGCAATAATGGCGATGCCTGGGATCTGCAGGTGTTTGGCGATTCGGTGCGTGCCGAGCTAGATTCGGGTGAAGATGTGCCCCGAATTACGCCACGCCGTATCGGTGCACAACTGGATTATCACGGCGAGTTGATGGGCAATAGCTTTGATGCCCAGCTGCGTTACACCAACGTAGAAGATCAAGATCGCCCCGGCCACAATGAAGAAGCCACCCCTGGCTATGATCGCCTGGATGCCTCGGTGCATTACCGCATGGATATGGTCGGCGGTGAGTTAGTCGTGTTTTTACGCGGCGATAATTTGCTCGATGAAGATATCCGCAATGCCACTTCCTTCCTGCGTGAAATTGCACCAGAGCCGGGCCGCGGCTTTACCTTGGGCGCGCGGTATACATTTTAAGGCTTAATACTATCGGGCAAGCCACGGCGGCGCCGCTTTAGTTCAGCGCCGCCGAGCTTTCGTTTCGATGTTACCCTGGTGTTAAGTTCACTTCCTATTTAGAGGTACTTGTGTCAGTGGTAAAGCATTGGCACAGCCCTACCGAGTAAATCGCTTTTGGGTTAAGCTGGGCAAAATAAAACGAGAGCCCTAGCATGAGCCCAAAAACCTTTTGGCGGGAACTGCAGCCAATCCTAGCTTACCAGTGGAATTACCTGCTGTTGTGTATTGCCTGGAATGTGGCCGGTATTATTCTGCGGGCCAATGGCGAAGCCGCTCTGGGGCCCAGCGCTTCCTTAACAGCAGTTATGGTATCGGCGCTGTTTATGCTGGTGCTGGGTTTGGGTGCCTGGCGCTGGCCCCTGGTCTATGCGCTTGGCTCCTGTTTGCTATTATTTCAGGCAAGCTCGGCGGTTATTCCCGCCTATACCCAAGATCCAAATCTATGGCCCTCTGATTACTGGCGCTGGGGTGGTGCCCTGCTCAATGGTATTGGTTCGTTACTGTGTGCGATGGGGCTCCTGCGCTGGTGGAAATATCAAAAGGTGGCGAGCTAATGACTAAAACCGCAGTTTTGATCGGCGCCACCGGTTTGGTCGGCGGCCATCTCTGTCGCCTTTTGTGCGAGTCTGAACAGTTCGGCGCAGTCACGGCCATCAGTCGTCGTCCACTGCAATATCAGCACCCCGTGCTCAGTAATATTGTCGAAGATTTTGAAAAACTCGATCAGTTGGCCGAGCACTTTCACGGCGATTGTTTGTTCAGTGCCCTGGGCACCACCCGCAAGCAGGCCGGCTCGGTGGCGGCCCAGCGCCGGGTTGATTTTGAATATCAGTTGCGCGCGGCGCAATTGGCCAGGGCCGGTGGCGTCGGCCATTTATTGCTGCTGTCGTCCGCCGGGGCCAAGGCCCACAGCCCCAGCGCTTATCTGAGCATGAAAGGTGAGCTGGAGCAGGCTTGCCGGGCATTGGGTTTTGCTCGCCTGAGTATTTTCCAGCCCTCGGTACTGACCGGCGAGCGGGCTCAGGCGCGCCCAGGCGAGGCTGTGGGGGCGAGGCTGCTGCAGGGTTTGAATGGGCTGGGTTTACTGCAAGGCTACCGCCCCATCGCCGCCGAGCAAGTGGCGAAAGCAATGTTAGCGGTGGCCTTGCAGCCCGGTCAGGGCGAACGCTTATATCGCCTCGCCCAGCTGTTTGAATACTAAGCGCCTAGGGCAGTCACCCCAATGCCCCGGTCATTGGCAACAAAACCCGCTAGGCCCTAGCCTAGGTTAGAGTAGGAATCGATAGCGCTGACCACCTCGCTGGAGGCGGTTTGAATACGGGCGATGACCTCGCCGGTTTCATTGGCCAGCTCGACACCGTGCAGGGCCTGCTTTAAAGTGGTCTTCATGCTGCTCGATGCCGAGCTGGTGTCCTCTTGAATCGAGTGAATCATCGATGAGATCTCCGCCGTCGATTGCGAGGTGCGCGCCG
Source organism: Cellvibrionaceae bacterium (assembly GCA_025800435.1). Classification (GTDB taxonomy): domain Bacteria; phylum Pseudomonadota; class Gammaproteobacteria; order Pseudomonadales; family Cellvibrionaceae; genus Pseudoteredinibacter. Next base: position 22,836 of record JAOXRV010000434.1, read on the forward strand.
CCAGTTGGCGAACCTCATCTGCCACCACCGCAAAGCCCCGGCCCTGATCGCCAGCCCTGGCCGCTTCAATCGCCGCATTAAGGGCCAGTAAATTAGTTTGGTCGGCAATTTCTTGGATGGTGCTGATGATCGAATTAATCTGGCTAGAGCGCGCGTTCAAACTTTCGATATGCTCGGAGGAGCGCTGCACCGACTCGGCAATATTGTTCATTTCGCTGGCAGCGTTTTCAATTACCTGGCCGCCTTGCTGAGCAACTTCGTAGGTTTCAGCGGATATTTTTTTGGCAATACCGGCGCTGTCTTCGGTTTTTTGGGCTAATTCGGTCTGCGCGGTAATATCCGAGGCAAATTTAACCACCCGAAACAGTCGCCCCTGCATATCGTAAACCGGGTTGTAGGAGGCCTCTAGCCACAATGCCCGGCCGCTGGCATCGAGCCGCTTAAATTGCCCGGCTACAAATTCACCCCGATTCAGTTTTTTCCAAAAGTTATCGTACTCTTCGCTGTTGGCCAGCGAGGGTTCGCAAAAGATACGGTGATGGCGGCCGATGATCTCGGACTTTTGGTAGCCAACCGTGTGTAGAAAGTTATCGTTGCAGTCGATAATGGTGCCGTCTGGATTAAACTCGATAATCGCAGTAGATTTGCTGAGCGCATCCACCTTGGCTTGGGTCGACTGCTGCTGGGTGACTCGGGCGGTAATATCGGCAGCAAACTTAATTACTTTATGCACATCGCCGTCGGCGTTGCGAATCGGGTTATAGCTGGCTTCTAGCCAGATAGTCTCGCCGGCACTATTGCGTCGCTCAAACCGGCCCGACAACACCTCGCCCGCGGCCAGGGCCGACCAGAACTTACGGTATTCCTCAGAGCGGGCGTATTCGGGTGAGCAAAACATTTTATGATGCTGGCCACGAATCTGCTCCAGCGAGTAGCCGGTGGCCTTTTGAAAGTTATCGTTGGCGCTGATGACATGGCCGGTGGGGTCAAACTCGATAACCGCCATCGAACGATCAAGGGCGCCCAATATTGACTGGCAATTGGCCAATTCGGATTTGAGCGAACGATTCTCCGCCTGCAACTTAGATGATTTAGACCACAACACAAGGACATCCTCATTCAATAATAGCTTGAACAAGAATATCGCCTAAAACCACAATAACTTTAGCCCTAATGGGCTCGGTTTATGTTATCGGCGTTAAAGGCCTGCTATTGTCATTGCAGTTCTCGGGATTAGTGCTCTATCCAGACCGCAAATTCATTCTCCGCCGGTTGCTGAAAGTGAAACCGCAGTGTCAACAGGCTCTAATTAAACTGCGCTAAGTCTACCAGCAGCGCCTCGCGCACCAAGTTGAGTTTGCTAAAGTTGCCGCGGGTTATTTTGTCCATCATTTCCGGTGGCCCAAGCAGTTGCTCGCCGATGGCTGCGGTGTGCTCGCCCTCGGCGGCCAGTCGCTGGCAGTCCCGGCACAGCTGAATCAAAAAATCGAGCTTATCGAGCATACCCGCCTTGCCCTGCTCATCGATGCCCCGGTGGGGGCAGAATACTACATCTATATCAAGCGCCAGCACTTGCTTTAGGCTCAGCATCAGCTGCATCAGGTTTTCATCGGCGCGCATGTACTTTAAGCGCCGCGCCAAATATAAGTCGCCACTGAAAAACCAGCGCTGCTGGGGCAGGTAAAAGCAGGTCAGGTCAGCGGCGTGGCCGGGGGTGTGAATTGCAATTACCTCGCTGCCGTCATCCAGTTGCAGGCGCTCGGGCAGTGTTTCGGTCACTACCCGCCGGGGTTTGCCCCAGGTCATCTGTTGCAGCGCCGGGATGCGAAAGCCACGGGCGAGTTTTTGTTGCGCCAGGGCCGGCGCCAGCGGCCGCAGTTTATACAGCCTGGCAATGCGCGAGGCATTGCCACTGTGGTCTTCGTGGTGGTGGGTTAACCACAGCTGCTCGATCGGCTCGCCCTGTTGCAAAAAGGCTTTAACATGGCGCCATTGATTACTGGGGCCGGCGTCGATCAGCACACTGCCGATGCGGTAAACAATAAAATTGGTATTGATGCCACCTTTGAGGCGGCCAACTTTAACTCCGCTAAGGTTGGTGCCATCGGCGTGCTGATAGTGATAGTGTTGGCGAATGGGCATGGGTAAATCCGTAGACAGCGAAGCCACAGTTTACCCCAGGCGCCGACCGGCCCCAGTGCCAAAACTGCCAATTTGCATTCAGTCCAGTTGTGACAGGTCGCGCACCGCGCCCTTGTCGGCACTGGTGGCCAACATGGCATAGGCCTTAAGCGCGGCGCTGACCTTGCGTGGGCGCGGCTCGGCCGGCTTCCAGCCCTTGGCATCTTGCTCGGCCCGGCGCTCGGCCAGTTGTTCATCGCTGAGCAGGACATCAATGCTGCGGTTTGGAATATCGATCTTTATCCGATCGCCGTTGCGCACCAGGCCAATGGCCCCGCCTGCCGCGGCCTCGGGGGAGACGTGGCCGATACTCAGGCCCGAGGTGCCGCCGGAGAAGCGGCCATCGGTAAGCAGGGCGCAGTCTTTGCCCAAACCCTTGGACTTGATATAGGAGGTTGGGTAGAGCATCTCTTGCATGCCCGGGCCACCGCGGGGGCCCTCGTAGCGCACGATGACCACATCGCCGGCCTTGACCTTATCATCAAGGATATCGGCAACCGCCTGGTCCTGGGATTCGGTCACATAGGCGCTGCCTTCAAATACCAGAATGGAATCGTCCACCCCGGCGGTTTTGACCACACAGCCGTCCTCGGCGATATTGCCCTTGAGCACGGCCAGGCCGCCCTCCAGGCTAAAGGCGTGCTCCAGGCTGCGAATACAGCCGGCGGCGCGATCGGCGTCCAGGGTGGGCCAGCGGGTGCTCTGGCTAAAGGCTTGCTGGGTAGGAATACCCGCGGGGCCGGCCTTGTAAAACTCCATCACCTCGGGGCTGGGGCTGCGCATAATATCCCACTGGTCGAGGGCATCGCGCATGCTCTCACTGTGCACCGTAGGTACCTCATTGTGAAGCACGCCAGCACGATCCAGCTCGCCTAAAATGGCCATAATGCCACCGGCCCGATGCACATCTTCAATGTGGTACTCGGGGGTATTGGGGGCCACTTTACAGAGCTGCGGAACCACCTTGGAGAGGCGGTTGATATCGTCCATATCGAAGTTGATCTCGGCCTCTTGGGCGATCGCCAGCAGGTGCAAAATGGTATTGGTGGAGCCGCCCATGGCAATATCCAGGGTCATGGCGTTTTCAAAGGCTTTATAGTTACCGATATTGCGCGGCAGTACGGATTCATCGTCGCCCTCATAATAACGCTTGGCCAGCTCCACAATACGCCGCCCGGCGGTCAAAAATAAACGCTCGCGGTCGCTGTGGGTGGCCACCACGGTGCCGTTGCCGGGCAGGCTCAGGCCCAGGGCCTCGGTCAGGCAGTTCATGGAGTTGGCGGTAAACATGCCCGAGCAGGAGCCACAAGTGGGGCAGGCGCTGCGTTCAATTTCGGCCACATGCTCGTCGCTGACCGTGTCATCGGCGGCGATTACCATGGCGTCGACCAAGTCGAGCTTGTGTTCGCTGAGCTTGGTTTTGCCCGCTTCCATGGGCCCGCCGGAGACAAAAATAACCGGTATATTCAGGCGCATTGCGGCCATTAACATGCCCGGGGTGATCTTGTCGCAGTTGGAGATGCACACCAGTGCATCGGCGCAGTGGGCGTTGACCATATACTCGACACTGTCGGCGATAATATCGCGGCTGGGCAGGCTGTAGAGCATGCCGTCGTGGCCCATGGCAATGCCGTCGTCCACCGCAATGGTGTTAAATTCTTTGGCGACCCCGCCGGCCTTTTCAATTTCTCGGGCAACCAACTGGCCCATATCTTTTAGGTGCACATGGCCGGGCACAAACTGGGTAAAGGAGTTGGCCACGGCGATAATGGGCTTTTGAAAGTCATCGTCTTTCATGCCGGTGGCGCGCCACAGCGCCCGGGCACCGGCCATATTGCGCCCTGCGGTGGAGGTTTTGGAACGATAGGCAGGCATAGAATCCTCGCGATATGCTATTGCTAAGCTGTGGGCCGTCTGGGTTGTGCGGCCCATCGTGGTATGGGGCGGGAATTGTAGCAGAAAGGTGGTGGCCCAACACCCGTGGGGGTGTGCACTACTGTCCGGGGAAAAAGGCCCGACTTCCGGGATAAAACCCAGCTTGAGGGGTAGGGAGCACTTTCTTCGTTCCAAAACGCTGCGTCCATGCAGCTGCGCCCGTTCATCCGGAGCCTAGTCACTGCGAAAGCACCCCCTACCC
>JAOXRV010000445.1 GCA_025800435.1 Cellvibrionaceae bacterium
CTGGCCCAGCCTTCAATCGTGGGGGTGTTGTTATCGATTTTGCCGCCGTCGTATATGATGGTGCCGGGGGGCAGATCTATATTGCTGGCATTGGGGTCAACGGTAATCGCCAAGTTTGCGATTGGATTCGCGCCTGCGCCACTGGCAGAGAAGTTGTGTTCGCCGTGGTTTAGGCCCTGGCAATTGAAACACCAGCTGCCGTCGTCTTTCACCGTGGTTTGGCCAAGCAGTTGACCATTGTCGTAAATATTGATGGTCTCACCGGCGCTGCCGCTGCCATTGAGTTGTAAATTACGGTCGTCGGTTTTACCGCCGGCGCCAACCCTGCCGGTGACGTTGCCGCTATTGTCTTGAATATGTGTAATTTTAAGCATGATAAACCCTGTTGTTACTGCGCTAAGCGGCTGCTGGGCTGGTGGGTCAGGGCGAAATTCAACGGCGGCATAAACCGCCGTGGCCGGCGCTACCGTGGGCGCTGATCGCGCTGCGCATTCAGCGTGCAGCCTGTTTGCGTATGCAGTTGTTTAGTTGTTTGAGCTTGTTGTTGCGTTTGCGGCTATCTCGTGGCCAGTGCTGGGTTGCCTACAGCCCCGTTATACAGCGGGCAGTGTGCCGCCGGGCTATGGTCGCAAGGGGTTTAGGGTTAAGTCCACAGGGGTTTTAATAAACCGTTCAATATAATTACTTATTATTTTTACAAGTAATACTAAGGATTGTATTTTGGTGTAACAACATAACTTAAGTATTTATTTAGCACGCCGTTGGCCTACCTTGCGTTTAATTAACAGGCCGGCTAAACCGCCGACTAGCAGCACCCCGATAAACCAGAATTTTTTAATAAAAAATAGCGCCTTGGCAAGCAGCCCCCCTTTTGTCAGGGCCTTGCCGGCAACCAGTGCGGCGACATCATAGTTGGCCAGTTTGTCGATACCAGCTTGGTAGTCTTGATAGCGATTGCCCTCGGTAAATTCGGCCATTGCCAGTATATTTTGCATATTGTTATTAGGCGGTTGAAGCTGACCGATATTGGCGATAAAGGTTAACAGTAGGTAACCCTCGCGGCCCAATATGCGGATATTGTAGTTGAGCACATCGGCGTCATCGCCGGCGAAACGAAGCCGCTCGCCCCAATGCAGTTTTTTATTATCGCTGTTGTAATAGGGTACGCTCGCCCAGCCGACCAATTGCACACTTTGGAAGCCCTGCGCTAAACGCTGCTTATTGACCGCCTGGGTATCGGCCTGCATAGCTCTGAGCAGGGTCTCAAAGTTAATTTTATCGGCGTCTTTATCGCTTATGTGGCCATCGCTGCGGTAGCCGATGGTGACGGCCCAGCTGTCGGCGTCAAACGGGCTGCTGACGCTGGGGAAGATCATGCCGAGCCGTTCTTCGCCCGCTGGGTTGCCCCAAATTTTTTCGAGCACCAGTTTGCTATCTTCTGGGTTTAGATAAAAATACTGCTTTGGCAACTTGAGCTTACCAATGCCGCCGGGCAACACAATTTCGCCCTGCTGGCGCGACACCTGCTGCCACCGTTGCTGTAGGGTCGGGGCGTTTGCCTTAGCCGCGGCCGGCTGCTTAGTTTTTTGGCTTGGGGCTTTCTGGCTTGGGGTTTGCGGGCTTGGGGTTTGCTTGGCCTGAGTTGGCTGGGCCGCAAGCGGGGTGGCCAGGCTCAGCAGCAGTAAGCCGCTGATACCGGGGCTTAGCTTGTTCATGTCGCGTCCTTGTCGTATAGCGTGTTCGAGTTATTCAGGGCTGCCCTAGGGCGAGCAAGGATGGTAAATCATGACTTTTAATGGCGGGCGCCGCTTGGCTAAATTCCGCCAAAAATCACTCTTAAGAATGGATTTGTTTGCCGGGGGTGGCCCTAGCTTATCAGCCCTTTGGAGGATTATTGGCGCTAAGGTACCTTAGCGGTGGCCGCTGCTGCGGTACTGGGCCGGCGATAGGCCGATCTGTTTTTTAAATAAGCGTGAGAAATAATAGGGGTCGTTATAGCCCAGGTTGCTGGCAATGGCTTTAACCGATTGGCCGCTGCTGTCCAGCAGTTTACAGGCGTGCTGCATTTTTAGCTGAATAAAATACTGCATCGGCGACTGGCCGGTGTGCTGGCGAAATTTTTTACTAAAGTGGAATTTACTGCTGCGCATATGCTCGGCCAGGGCGTCCAGGGTAAAACTGCCGTGTAAATGCTGCTGCATATAGGCCTCTACCCGGTCCATATTAATACGCTTGCCCCGGCTTTCGGCCTGTTGCCGCACCAGTACCGCCAGCAGGCTAATCAGCTGCTGGGTTTGGTGGCAGCCGTGAATAAAGCGAGTGCGGCTGGTGGCGCTGTGGCGCAGATCGAACAGGGCCTCGAACAGCGCCAGCAGTTGGGGCTGGGTGCCGATAGGGCGTGCCGCCAGGGTTTGCTGGGGGCAAATTAAACTCATCAGTTGATCGGCCAGCTCGCCATCAAAATGCAACCAATAAAGCGACCAGGGGTATTGCTCATCGGCCCAGTATTCGTGGGCCTGGCCCCTGGGCATGGCCAGTAAATCGCCCCGTTGTACCGGCTGTTCAAACCCGGTGCCGCGCAAATAACCGCGCCCGGCGGTGCAGTACATCAATAGCTGGTTGTCGTGCTCGGGACGCAGCATGCGATGACCCAGAGCGTTGGGGTAATAGCCCATGGCCACCGGGTACAGCCCCTTGGTCAGCGGGTTTTCCATCAGCCACTCAAACAACACATGGGGGGTGAGAAAGCGAGTGGCTTGTTCGGGCAGTGGCCAGTCTGAGGTAATGGGTTTCATCGCTTGGGCTCAGCTGTCGAAATAATCCCAGTATTCCGCAAACAGCGCTTGTGCTTCTTCAGATTTTTTTAGCTCATTAAGAAATTTTGGCAGGGTGTGCTTAATAAACAGCACCTCCTCAGGCTCGGCTTTTTGCTTACTATCGGCGGCCCAAATATTGTGCACATCAGTGGTGTTGTAGGTGTATTTAAAACGGGCGATAGGCTCGCCTTGAATAAACACATCGTAGTACACATTAAAATCCTGGTTGGACACAATCGGGATCAGCCCCAGAGTTGTTGCAGACAACATCAGCGAAGAGGCCTGGGTGCCGTCTTGGCGGTTGCGGCGAAAATTAAGCACGCGAATGCCAATAGGCGCGCCGATGGCCGATTCGTCCAGCTCACTAAAGGCCTGATAGTTTTGCAGTAACTGTTTGATATCAACATCGTCGATATTGCTATAGAACATTACCGGTGGGTATTTTTTACCCTGATGTTGGTAGGTTTCGGGGGCTTGCGGTTTGGCTTTGGCTTGCTCGGCGTTGCTGTTAACACTGCCCAGGGCAAGGCTGGCGGCTAGGCTAAGTATCGCTAAAGTTTTCATTGGCTTTACCTCTACTTGTAGCACAAGATTTGGTTGGTGTATTTGAGTGCACGCTTAGAGGCGGTTTCAAAATCCTCTAGCTGCTCGGAACTGGGATAGCTGATATTGTGCTTGGCAAAAAACTTTTTAATCAGCGGCAGGTTCACCCCAAAATTCACGTTCTGGCTGGTAGTGCCTTCTTTTTCGAGCATCATTTTTTGGTTGAGCGTGCTCGATGCCAGGCCCACCAGGCGGCCCTTGTAATCGACAATGGCGCTGCCGCTGTTGCCGGGCTGAATTGGCGCGCTAAACTGGAAATTTTCCTTGGCCCCTTTTAAGCCGCCCAGCGAGCTGATATTGCCAATGGTGATCGAGGGGTGAGGCGAGAGGATATCGGCCAGGGGAAAACCGGTGACAAACACCGGCTGGCCAAATTCGGCGACTGAATTGGCCGGGCTAATATGGGCATAATCGGTGTTGCTGTGCTCGGTTTGCAGCACCGCTAAATCTAAGATGCGGCTGCTGCCGACCACCTTGGCGGGCAGGGACTTACCCTGGTGGGCAACCTCCAGCGCCAAGCACTCGCGGCTGACATGGTCGGCGGTTAGCAGCAGACCATTGGGGGCTACAAAAAAACCGCTGCCGCTGGAGGCGGCTTTTTCAAACCCCAATATCTGTTTAAAACTGGCCTGTGCAGTTTGCGGCTTGCGCGCGATGGCGGCCTGCAATTTACCCTGTTGCTGCAGCTGGTTGAGGAAGCTGATCAACCCCTCTTTTAATAACTCGGCCTGGGTATTGTGTACGGCGTTAAAGTCGTAGAGATTGCCGGCGCTTTTGCTGGCCTCAGTATTGCTGGCAAACACCTGCTCACCGCTGGGGGTTAATATGGTCAGCTCAAGCTTGGTTTTCCACTTACCCCACATACGGTCCCAGTTGCTGCCGGTTTTTAAGCGCAGCAAATAGTGGAATGGTTGCTCCGAGTTAGCCGGCTTGGCCTGTTCAAATAGCTCGCTGCTGACCAGCTTGGCCGCCTTTTGCATATGGCCGTAGAAGTTGGCCTCCCGCTCCTTGGGGTCGTATTCATCGACGTGATAAACAACCTGCAATGGCTGGGGCAGGCTGATCGCTTGATTGAGCTGGGTGGTGGTTTGAATCTGCTTGCTGTCTTGGATGGCCGCGGTTTCACAGCCGATAAGGCCGATCAGGGCGAGACAGAAGAAAAAAATACGCATTTGGTAAATCCTATGTTCCATTTAGGTTGAGGGCTGGCCTTCCTAGCCGCCCGCTACTGTGATCCTGGGGCGTTAGTAAGGGGCTTGGCCGCCGGCGTCTATTATGGCCTGTTTGCTGCTGGCATCAAACTACATAAAAGTGGTTGTTCCTGTGCGTATGAAGACAATATTGTCCATCACAAAGCCAATATAATCAATCCAAGCCCCATAAAACCTGTGTTTAACTAATAGCAGTAACGCAATATTTAACCATTGAGGTGATTATGAGCTTTAACGTCCCTTCCCAAGTGCCTATTTTCATTGAGGGCGAGTGGCAGCAGAGTCAGTCTAAGCAACTGATTCCGGTAACCAACCCGGCCACCCAAGCCGTGCTGACCCAGGTGCCTTGCACCACCGCCGATGAAATGGCCCGGGCCATCGCCTCGGCCGAGGCCACCTTTGTGGAGTGGAAACAAACCGCCGTGCCGGTGCGCGCGCGGATTATGCTCAAATACCAACAGCTGCTCAAAGAGCACCACGACGAGTTGGCCGAGATTCTGTGTCAGGAAACTGGCAAAACCTTTGAAGACGCCAAGGGCGATGTGTTTCGTGGTATCGAGGTGGTCGAACACGCCTGCAATATCGCCAGCCTGACCATGGGCGAGACCGTCGAAAACGTCGCCCGCACCATCGACTGCTTCTCCATGACCCAACCCATGGGCGTATTCGCCGGTATCACTCCTTTTAACTTCCCGGCCATGATCCCCTTGTGGATGTTCCCCCTGGCGATCGCCTGCGGTAACACCTTTATCCTAAAGCCATCTGAGCAAGACCCGCTGACGCCGACTCGCCTGGTGGAGCTGTTTGAACAAGCTGGCGCCCCCAAAGGCGTACTGCAAGTAGTGCACGGCGGCAAAGAGCAGGTCGACACCCTGCTGACTCACCCAAGCATTCAAGGTATCTCGTTTGTGGGCTCCACCGCCGTGGGCGAACACATCTACCGCACCGGCACCGCCCACCTCAAGCGGGTACAGTGCATGGTGGGCGCCAAAAACCATATGGTGGTGATGCCCGATGCCAATAAACAGCAGGTAATCAACAACCTGATCGGCTCTGGCTTTGGCGCTGCCGGCCAGCGCTGTATGGCTATCTCGGTGGTGGTCGCCGTCGGTAACAGCCAACAGTGGCTTGATGAGCTTAAGGCCGAGGCCGCCAAGATTCGCCCCGGTGCCTGGGACGACCCAGAAGCTGCCTACGGCCCCCAAATTAACCCCCAGGCCCGCGATCGGGTGCTGAGCTTTATTGAAAAAGGCAAGCAAGAGGGCGCCAACTGTATTCTCGATGGCTCCGACTGCACTGTCGAAGGCTACCCCGATGGCAATTGGGTTGGCCCCACTATTTTTACGAACGTCAGCACCGAGATGGAGATTTACAAAAACGAAATCTTCGGCCCGGTACTGTGCGTCATCAATGTCGACACGCTGGACGAAGCCATTGCCTTGATCAACGCCAACCCCAATGGTAACGGCACCTCGATCTTTACCGGCAGCGGCGGCGCCGCGCGCAAATTTAAGCACGACATTTTAGTTGGCCAGGTCGGTGTTAACGTACCGGTACCGGTGCCACTGCCGTTCTTCTCCTTTACCGGCTGGCGCGGCTCATTTATGGGCGACCAACACGCCTACGGCAAACAAGCGGTGCGCTTCTACACCGAAACCAAAACCATCACCGAGAGATGGTTCGATGATTCGGAAGAAGCGGCGCTGAATATGACCATTACCATGAAGTAAAAATTGGCTTAACCGCAATAGAGCCTTGGGGTGGGGAGGGGGTTCTGGGGGCTTGGGAGGCATGGATGCCGGACGAGAGCTACATGGATGTATTTATGCGTTCCTCAGAACCCCCTCCCCACCCCAAGGCTCGGCAACGAAGCCACTTTACGTGAGGCTTAAAAACAAAAAGAGAAAACGATGGACTTTAATTTAAGCGAAGATCAACTTGCCTACCAAGAGGCGGCCCGGGCCTTTGCCGAGGGCGAGCTAATGCCCAATGCGGCGGCCTGGGATGAAAGCAAACACTTCCCCGTTGATGTCATTGCCAAAGCCGGCGAAATGGGCTTTTGCGCCATGTACAGCCCCGGCGCCATCGGCGGCATGGATATGCAGCGCACCGACGCGGCCATTGTGCTCGAAGAGTTGGCCCGTGGCTGTACCGCCACCGCCGCCTTTATCTCCATCCACAATATGGCCCTGTGGATGATTGCCAACTGGGGCAGCGAGCAAGCGGTGGCCGAGCTGTGCCCCAAACTGGTCACCGGCGAGCGGCTGCTCAGCTACTGCCTGACCGAGCCCAATGCGGGCAGCGATGCGGCCTCATTGCGCACCAGCGCCAAGCTCGACGGTGAACACTATGTGCTTAACGGCGGCAAGATGTTTATCTCCGGCGCCGGCAGTACCCAAGTGCTGGTGGTGATGGCGCGTACCGGCAGCCAGGATGATGGTGCCCGCGGTATTAGCGCCTTTATCGTGCCAGCCGATGCCGAGGGCGTCAGCTATGGTAAGAACGAGCCCAAGCTGGGCTGGAACGCACAGCCTACCGCTGCCATCAGCTTTGAAAATGTTAGAATTCCCGCTCACTATCGTTTAGGTAAAGAAGGCGAAGGCTTTAAATTCGCCATGATGGGCCTAGACGGTGGGCGCATTAATATTGCCACCACCGCCGTGGGTACTGCCCAGGCGGCGCTGGAGGCAAGCAGCCGCTATATGAACGAGCGCAGTCAGTTTGGCAAAACCCTGGCCAACTTCCAGGCGCTGCAATTTAAGCTGGCGGATATGGCCACCGAGTTAGTGGCGGCGCGGCAAATGGTGCGTTTGGCGGCCTTTAAACTCGATCAGGGCGACCCGGATAAAACCACCTACTGCGCCATGGCCAAACAGTTTGCCACCGATATTAGTTTTAAGGTGTGCAATGAGGCCATGCAAATTCACGGCGGCTACGGCTATTTGCGTGAATACCCACTTGAACGCTATGTGCGCGATAGCCGCGTGCATCAAATTTTAGAAGGCACCAACGAAGTCATGCGCATGCTGGTATCGCGCCGCATCTTGCAAGACGGAGCAACGGAGATAATACGATGAGCGAAACCGGTCTACTTAAATACCAAACCCGCGGCCACACCACGATTATTACCATGAATAATCCCCCGGCCAATACCTGGACCCCAGAAAGTCTGCGCGAGCTAAAAGCCAAGGTCGAAGCGCTAAATGCGGATAAAGACAACTACGCCCTGATTATTGCCAGCGACAACGAAAAGTTCTTCAGCGCCGGCGCCGACCTCAACCGCTTTAACCACGACGACCAAGGCAAGGCCTTTGACTTTATCGGCGCCTTTGGCGAAGCCTTTGAAGCCCTGGCCCACTACAACGGCGTATCGATAGCCGCGATTACCGGCTTTGCCATGGGCGGCGGTTTAGAAACTGCCCTGGCCTGCGATATTCGCGTCTGTGAAGAGCAGGCACAAATGGCCCTGCCCGAAGCGGCGGTGGGTTTACTGCCCGGCGGCTTGGGCTCTCAGCACCTGCCCTGGTTAGTGGGCGAAGCTTGGGCCAAGCGCATTATTCTATTGGGCGAGCGCGTCAAAGCCGACAAGGCCGAGCAGATCGGGTTGGTACAAGAAATCGTACCCACTGGCAGCGCCCTGGAAAAAGCCATTGAGCTGGCCGATAAGGTAGCCAATCAATCGCCCACCTCGGTGCGCGTGTGCAAAGAACTGATTATGGCCGCGCGCAACCAGACCATGAACTCCGCCCGCGCCCTGGAGCGCGAGCAGTTTGTCAAGCTGTGGCAAACCCAAGACCAAAAAGAAGGCGTGGCCGCGTTTATCGAGAAGCGCAAACCAGAGTGGAAAAATTGCTAGTCGAATGTCCCAGCCGGCGCGCTTTTTAGGCGATAGCTGCGTTGGTCCAGTGCTCAGTCGGTCATGTACTCAATGTACACTCCCTCCCTGCGCGCTGGTCCGCCTTGCTCTCACCTAAAAATCGCACCGTCTGAAACATTCGAAATAAAATTCGAAGCCGCGTAACCGTGCTTTGCACATTGCAGAGCCTTGGGGTGGGGTTCGAGTCTGGGGGCTTGGGAGCCAGGGATGGCGGACGAGAGCTCCAGGGATGGATTTATGCGTCCCCCAGACTCGAACCCCGGCCCAAGGTTCGGCGCCGAAGCCACCGAAGGTTACGCTTGGCTATTGCTGTCCACTAGTTATTAAAGAAAATAATCATGTCAGAACTACCGGTTTTATTTGAAGAGCTTGCGGCCGCTGGCGGCAAGAAAATTGGCATTGCCACCCTCAATGCCGAGAAGTCCCTCAACTCCCTAAACCTGCAAATGATCGATTTGCTGCAGGCGCGCTTTACCGCCTGGGAGCAAGACGATGCCATCGCCTGTGTGTTTTTGCAGGGCAGCGGCGACAAAGCCTTTTGTGCCGGCGGCGATGTGGTGGCCCTGCACGGTGGCAGCGCCGCCTACGGCGAACAAGTGCCCAACGACTACTGCCTAGAGTTTTTTACCCGCGAGTACGCCCTCGACTACCATATGCAAACCTATAAAAAACCCCTGATCGTTTGGGGGCACGGTATTGTTATGGGTGGCGGTTTGGGCCTAATGGACGCCGGCGGCCACCGGGTGGCCACCGAAACCAATCGCATGGCCATGCCCGAGGTTACCATTGGCCTCTACCCCGATGTGGGCGGCACTTGGTTTTTAAATCACGCGCCGGGCAGCACCGGTTTGTTTTTGGGCTTAACCGGTGCAAATATTAATGCCGCCGATGCCAAGTTTGTGGGCTTGGCCGATCGCTTAGTGGCCCAGCAGTACAAACAAGCGGTACTGAATGATCTGGTGGCCAGCGATTGGAGCGGCGATGCTGATGTTGTAGTGGCAAAAATTTTGCGCGGCTACGAGGCCCAATCCGTCGATAAAATGCCCGCCGGCAATGTCCAGGCAAACTACGAATTAATTAATCAGCTCTGCGATGCCGACAGCACCGCTGAAATCTGCCAGCAACTATTGGATTACCAAAGCGATGATAAATGGCTCAATCGCGCCATCGATACCCTGCGCAATGGCTGTCCCGTTACCCCTCATTTGGTGGTGGCGCAAATGAAACATGGCGAGCATCTAGGCCTGGCCGATGTATTTCGGATGGAGTTGGTGATGTCGCGCCACTGCGCCGCCAAAGGCCATTTTAAAGAAGGCGTACGGGCGCTGCTGATCGATAAAGATCGCCAGCCCAACTGGCAACACAAATCAATTGATGAAGTCAGCCAAGCAGAAGTCGAAGCGTTTTTTGTGCCTTTCGATGATGACCCTTTAGCAAACTTATAGGAAGGAAGCCCGGATGAGCAAAAACATCGCGTTTATCGGTTTGGGTAATATGGGCGCCGGCATGGCCGCCAACTTGGTTAAGACGGGCTTTAGTGTCACCGCCTTTGACCTGCTGCCCGCCGCCCTGGAGGCCGCCGCGGCCAGCGGTTGTGATACTGCCAGCAGCGCCATCGAGGCAGTGGCCGGGGCCGAGGTGATTGTCTCCATGCTGCCCAATGGCCAAATTGTCGAAGATCTTTATATTCACCAAGATAAATTACTGGATGCTATCGATAACAGTGCTCTAGTGATCGACTGTTCAACCGTGGCCCCGGCCAATGCGCGCGCCATGATCGCCGCCGCCAGCGAGCGCGGTATTGCCGCCATCGACGCACCGGTTTCCGGTGGTGTGGCCGCCGCGGCCGCCGGCAGCTTGGCTTTTATGTGTGGCGGTGAAGAGTCCGCTTGTGCGGCCGCCAAGCCAATTCTGGAAGCCATGGGCGCCAATATTTTCCGCGCCGGTGAAGCCGGTGCGGGCCAGGTGGCCAAAATTTGTAACAATATGCTGCTGGCCATTCATATGACCGGCACCGCCGAGGCCTTGCAGCTGGGTATGGATAACGGTCTGGACCCGGCTGTGCTGTCCGAGATTATGCTAAAAAGCTCCGGCTGTAACTGGAGCCTGGAAAAATACAACCCGGTACCCGGTGTTATGGAAGGCGTGCCCGCCAATAATAACTATCAGGGTGGTTTTATGGTTGACCTAATGCTCAAAGACTTGGGTCTGGCGATGGAAGCTTCATTGGCGAGTAAATCATCAACGCCCATGGGCGCCGCTGCGCGCAACCTCTATAATCTGCATAAGAACAATGGCGCCGCAGATAACGGCTCCATGGATTTCTCGTCAATTGCCGAGTTTTATAAGCGCTAAAGTCAGATTTGTTCGAGCATGTTTGCAAGCTCGGGTTTTGATGGGGAAAACACTGCCCCTGGACTTGAAAATCGGGCTCCCTTACCGTCATTGCCGCGAACGCGCACTGCTGTCCGGGGAAAATTATGACCAGGCCTCCAGGGATAAAACCCAGCTTGAGGGGTAGGGGGCACTATCTCCGTTCCGAAAGCGCGCCATCCAGGCGCTG
>JAOXRV010000463.1 GCA_025800435.1 Cellvibrionaceae bacterium
CCCGCAAGCGCTGCAAAAACTCAATCGCATAGGGCCGGGTGGCAATGCGCTCACGTATCTCTTGCTTGAGCCCGGCAATATCCAAATCCAACTCTGCCGACCAGTGATCCAGGCAGTACCACTCTAACTTGCCGGCGTATAGCTCAAACATGCCTTGCAACTTGGCTTTGGCCTGCTCCATCGGCACGCCGTGGGTTTCCACATAGCGCCGGGGCAGGTGCTGCAACCAAAAATAGTTGTCAAAATGCAAGTCTAGCAGGGTGCCGTCCATATCCAGCAACACCGTATCAATCTGGGCCCAGTCCAGCTGGGGCTTAGGGGCCTCGGGGCTATTCACTTGGTTATCGTGCTCCATAGGGGTAAATTACAACTCGCCGCCAAGGTTAACACATTGAGGAGCCCCATGAGCCATTCAGACCCACTGGCCAGCGAAGCCTGCCGCCAACAACTGCTGACCATTGCCCGCACCGCCGGAGACGCCATTATGGAGGTCTATCGCCACTGCGACGGCATCAAGGTCGACAGTAAAGCCGACGACTCGCCCCTGACCCAAGCCGATTTGGCCGCCCACCACATTATTGTAGAAGGCCTTGCCCAGCTTAGCCCCCAACTGCCGGTGTTGTCCGAAGAGGGGCAACTGCCCGATTTTAGCGAGCGCAGCCAGTGGCAGCGCTATTGGCTGATCGACCCGCTGGATGGCACCAAGGAATTTATTAACCGCAACGATGAATTTACCGTCAATATCGCCCTTATCGAGGCTGGCCGGCCGCGCCTGGGGCTGGTTTATGCCCCGGCCCTGGCACTGGCCTTTTGGGGCAACACCCTGGGCGATAGCGATATTGCCTGCCAATACCGGGGCGATATTTGCAGCGCCAATGCCCAGCCCATTGCCGCCGCCCCCCAAGCCCTGGGCCAAACACTGGCGGTGGTGGGCAGCCGCCGCCACGGTGCCGAGGCCCTAGAGGCGCTGGTGGCCAAGCTACAACAACAATTTGGCGAGATAGAATTTAAGGCCATGGGCAGCTCGCTCAAGCTGTGCCTGGTGGCCAGCGGCGAAGCCCAGCTGTACCCGCGCCTGGCGCCCACCTGCGAATGGGATACCGCCGCCGCCCAGGCGGTGGTGGAAGCGGCCGGCGGCCAGGTGCTGGGGCCAGACTTTAAGCCCCTTAGCTACAACCACAAGGCCGATATCCTCAACCCCCACTTTTATGTGATTGGGGACAACAGCCTAGACTGGCCCAAGCTGTTGAGCCCTTAGTCGGCTCAACCGTTATAACAACAAACACCACGAGAAAAAGCGCACTATGAATAAGACCCCAATCGCCCTAGCCATTGCCCTGGCCCTGAGCCTAACGGCCTGTGGCAAAACCGAAAGCCCGACGCCACCAGCGGCAGAGGCAAACCAACAGGCTGCGGCCGAGCAGCGGGCCCCGGCGACCATCAACACCCTTATCGATCGGGCCACCACAGCCCTGTTTAAAGCTCGGCCCCAGTTTTCCACCCAGGTGGGGCTGGATCAAAAAACTGCCGGCGGCGCCTATAGCCACCGCCTGGAAGATTACTCGCTCGCCGCTGAGACCGCGCTGCGCCAAGCCATGCGCGATGCCGCCGCAGCCATTGCCGCCGCCCCCAGTGAAGACAAGGACAACCAGCGGGTAGTCGTTAACCTGCTCAATTACTTTGCCGGGGTCGAGGGCTTTAGCCAGGGTTTTATCGATACCTGGATGGGCCACTCGCCCTTTATCATCAACCAAATTAACGGCCCCCTGATCAATGGCCCGGCCACCTTGCAAGCTGCCCAGCAGATAAAAAATGGCAAAGATGCCGAGCAATACCTGCAGCGCCTAGAAGCGTTTAAAGGCTATATCGCCGCGGTCAACGACAAGTTTATTGCCGATGCCGAGACTGGCTGGATTCCACCCAAAGCGCTGATTAAAAGTACCCTGGGCTTTTTAGATGGCTACACCAAAGCCCCGGCTGGCGAGCACACCTTGGTCAGCAACCTAAAAACCAAACTGGATAAAATTAAAGACCTGCCCCAAGGTGAAAAAGACGCACTGCTGCAACAGGCGGCCGAGCGAGTGGAAACCTATGTGTACCCGGGCTACCGTCAAGTGGCCGAAACCTTGCGCCAGTATCAAGCCAAAGCGCCCGAGGGCCACGGTATTTGGGCCCAGCCCGGTGGCGATAAATTTTATCTGCAAATGGTTAAAAGCCTGGGCGATACCGATATGAGCCCAGAGCAGGTACACCAGGTGGGCCTGGATGAAGTGGCCCGCATTAGCGCCGAGATGGATGCCATTTTAAAAGCCGAGGGCTACAGCGAAGGCAGTGTCGGCGAGCGCATGATTGACCTGAGCAAAGAGCCGCGCTTTTTATACGCCGACTCGGATGAGGGCCGGGCCCAATTGATCGATGACCTCAACGGTATGATCAAAGATTTAGATGAGCATATGGCCAAGCAATTTGCCACGCGCCCGCCCTACCCGGTTGAGGTGCGTCGCATTCCCGAGGCGGTCGAAGACGGCGAAGCCGGCGGCCGCTATACCGCCCCCACCTTAGACGGCAGTGTGCCCGGCATCTACTGGATTAATTTGCGCGATATGAACGCGGTGCCCAAATTTGATTTGCGCACCCTCACCTACCACGAGGCCAACCCCGGCCACCACTGGCAGATCGCCTTAAACCTGGCCCAAGACTCGCTGCCACTGCTGCGCCGGGTTGCCGCCTATAACGCCTACTCCGAGGGTTGGGCGCTTTACAGCGAACGGGTAATCTGGGAAATGGGCCTGTATAAAGATGACCCCTTTGGTGACTTGGGCCGTTTAAAAGCGGAAATTTTTCGCGCCGTGCGGCTGGTGGTCGATACCGGCATTCACCACAAGCAGTGGACCCGTGAGCAAGCTATCGACTATATGATGGCCAACACCGGCATGGGCAGCACCGAAACTACCGCCGAGATCGAGCGCTATATGGCCTGGCCCGGCCAGGCTTTGGGTTACAAATTGGGCATGCTGAAGTTTATCGAGCTGCGCCAGCAGGCTCGCGAGGCGCTCGGGGATAAGTTTGATATACGCGAGTTTCACGATCTGGTACTGCTCAGCGGCGCCATGCCGATGCAAGTAGTGGCGCTCAAAGTGCAGGAATGGATTGCCAGTAAAGGCTGAGTCTCTAGGGCACCGCCGAATAACTCGATGATGCTCAGCGTCACCAAGTTATTCGGAGGTACCCTAGGGCCAATATAGCACCGGATTAACGGCGGAGCTAATACTTAAGAATTAGAATTTTCCTGAACAACCAATATTAAATAACTATCAAATTTGAAAAAATAATAAGCTATAAGGGCTCTTTGTACGAGTGACAGTGATGTTTGATAACAGCCAAGTTAGGATTCCACTCAACTAAGCAGGCACACTTATTCATCACATATCGGAGCTTCCTCATGACACGGAGTCTACTTTGCAGTGCGATCATTGCCGCACTGGGCCTACACAGCGGCCCAAGCTTGGGCCAAAACCAAACCGACGACAGCGCCACCATCTACTTTAACCAAAACGACTTTGGCTCGGATACCGAAGGCAATTTTCCGGGCTCGGTAAAGCTGGTACAAAATGTTGTTATGCCAACCAAGCACGGGGTTGAGGGGGATATTCAGCAGAGCCCTATTTCACTGCGTAAAACCATGGTTATGTTCAAGCCGCAAATGGAATTGGGATGGGATGAAAAGGTGGTATTGCTCGCCAAGGACAAGCGCGGCCGCACTGTGCACAGGGCCACAATGCGCACGCCCCGGCAGCTGACCCGCCCGGCGGGACAAATACAAATTAATAAACTGCCAGATCAATACGACCTGGTAATCGAAAACCCAGCCAGTATGGCGACCCTTGGGGCGGATACTAAAGGCAGTCACCTAGCCACCCTGCTTGGGGCCCACGACACTATTCATATACGCACCCACAATGGCATCTGGAGCGAAAACTTTTACCTGCCCAAAGGCCCGGGTTACGACAATAAAATTATTAGCTTTAGCGACGGCGCCACCAATGATTCCACCATTCACCTGAACGACGGCTCGACAAGCATCAGCTTTGGCCAACAGCTCAGTTGGGTAAATGTCGATGGCCGCTGGCAAGCACTGCAGGCAAGCGAGCAGCGACTGGATGAGATCGTTGAGGCTGACAAGGTGTTAGAGGGCAACGAAGCCATGGACACTCTGGGTGCAGACACACAGGGCGAATATTTAGGCGCCCTGCTGAGCGAGCACGAACACATCAGTATTCGTACCCACAACGGCATGTGGACACTCAACTTTTACCTGCCCGAGGGGCAGCAGTTCCACGATAAGCGCGTTACATTTAAGCACGGCGCCGGTTTTAACTCCATCGTCAACTACAACGGCAGCCACACCACCATAC
The DNA here is from genome assembly GCA_025800435.1 of Cellvibrionaceae bacterium. GTDB lineage: Bacteria > Pseudomonadota > Gammaproteobacteria > Pseudomonadales > Cellvibrionaceae > Pseudoteredinibacter. The sequence goes on from JAOXRV010000463.1 coordinate 4,416, forward strand.
GCAAGGGCGAAGAGCTCAGCTGGCTCAATATTAACGGAACTTGGGTATCTGAAATTGACCTCGACTACAACCGCTTTCAATACAGTGATAACACCTACTCCAGCATTTTGCCGGCGGCAATTATCAAACCCGGCCTATCGCTGCATTTTAGCAGTGGCGATTTAAACAGCCATATTCGAGGACTGGATATCGGCGCCCCCAATGAGCTGCTTATTCACACCATCGATATCGGTATGCTGACCCCGCCACGCAATAAGTACGCCTTTCAAGACAGCCCCGACCTGCATCGGCAATTTTTGCAAACCGTGCCCGCCAGGCGCCTGACGGTTAGCAACTACCAGCCACTGCACCTGCAAGAGGTAATGCTGCCAAGCGGTAAATTCCTCACCGATTTCGACCCCAGTATCGGCGATGTACACCGCGGTGATATGCGCGACCTAATCGGCAAGATCTTAATCTCGCATGGTATTGATAACGCTAACTACGGTATCAACTCCAGCGGTGGCATCCGCGAGGTGTGGCACCCCTTTTCCAGCCCCCAGTACACCGCACACAATTCGGTTGGCGAGTACATTAACGGCCTGCAAATTCACGGCCTGTCGGGTGGCCACGGCATGGTCACCCTGGCCGCCTCCATCGGCAATGAAGTAAGCCACGAGCTGGGCCACAACTTTGGCGTCGGCCACTTCCCCGGCGGTTTTAGGGGCTCTATTAATGCGCCGGCGGAGCGGGTCAACTCCACCTGGGGCTGGGATTCGGACCACGATTTTTTCCTGCCCAATTTTGAAAAGCGCACCGGCGGTGCCGATCTGTGCTTTGAAGACCAGTGTGGCGAGCCCTATTACGGCCGCCGGCTTAATGCCGGTGCCATGTCCGGGGGCTGGCCCATTTACCCCCAGTTCAACAACTATACGCTTTACACGCCCTACGAGTTAAACCTGATACAAGACAACCTCAGCGCCAAGGCGCAATTTTCAGTAAACTCGCCCACCGGTTTTTTTAAATGGGATAACAATAATAAAGTGCAGCGCCCCTGGCTCAACCTGGCTGCCGACGATGTCAACAGCGCCGTTAAAAACCGTCGGGTGATGCGCCGCCCCTATAAAAACGGCATAGCTGTTACCACCATTGTGGCCTACTACGACCCGGAAATGGAATTACAAGCCTATATCTACCCTGCGTTACACGGCTCTTTTGGTGCTGTATACAAAGACAACTTTAGCCCATCGCGCTGTCAGTTAATGGTAGACACCCAGGCCGGGCCACAGATTTACTACCTACACGACCGGCGCCTGGACAGCGGCGCAATGAACAAGGTACACGTCAATATCGATAGCAGCCTGCACCCCTCTCGCGCCGAGATCAGCTGTGACAACGAGATACTGGACCAGCGCGAGCTGGCGGGCCCGAGCCAAGAGTTGCACACCTATGTGGTAACGGCCGACTGAGCAACCAGGGCAGCTCTGAGTATCATCGAGTTATTCAGAGCTGCCCTAGACAATTTACCCAGTGCTACCTAGCTCTAAAGAATTAGAAAATTATTGCTCAGATACCATAATAACTGGGGCAAAAACTAGTTCTTTTAAATCAGAATGTGAACGAACAACTAAGGTTTGAGAGCCATTTTTAACAGGGGTCATGATGTTTCCCCCCGGCCGAGATACCATCCACCCTGTTGCCGCATGACAAACCCAGCCACAGCATTACTGGGGTCTTAGGGTGAACATTGGCCCCTGTCGCTGGCACTACAACAAATAACAATATTCAAACCTACTCGAACACAACTGGGAGCACAACCATGACAAGGAGCCTACTTTGCGGGGCCATTATTTTGGCTTTAGGCATACATTCAAGCCCGACACTAGGCCAGGCCACAAATACTATTTATTTCAACCAAAACAATCTTGACTCGGATACCGAAGGCAATTTTGCGGGCTCGGTCAGCATGGTGCAAAACGTTATCATGCCCACCAAAAACAAATTGCCGGGCGATGTTCAGCAGCGGCCTATTTCACTGCGAAAAACCATGGTGTTGTTTAAACCCCAGCTTGAGTTTGGCGTGGGTGAAGATATTAACCTAACGGCTAAAGACAAGCGCGGGCGCACCGTGTACACCGCCACCATGCGCCCACCAGAACAACTGACCCGGCCGGCGGGGCAATTTACCATCGACTTGCCCCAGGCCGATTACGATTTAGTGATTGACGATGCGGCGGCCATGAAAAAGCTGGAGACAGACCCAAATGGCAGCCATATGGCCAGCCTGCTGGCCCGGCACGATAGCATTAATATTCACACCATGGACAGCATCTGGTCGCCCAATTTTTATCTGCCCAAAGGCCAGTTTAACGGCAAAACTATTACCCTAAGCGACCACGCTACTTTTAACTCAAAGGTTTTTTTTAACGATACCTCGATCACCAGCAAGAGAGGCGATAATAATAGCTGGACCCATATCGACGGCCGCTGGCGCTTGAATGCCAGCCTGGCTGACCCCCTGGCGCCGCAGACCGAATTCAGCCTGGTTATCGAAGACCCAGAGAGCATGCAAACTTTTGGCAATGACCCAGAAGGTGAGCATTTTGCAAAACTACTGGATCGGCATGACCACATTAATATCCGCACCCACAACGGTATTTGGACGCGGAATTTTTACCTGCCCAAAGGGGCGCAGTATCACAACAAGACGGTTAGCTTCCATCACTTCGCCGGCTTTAGCTCAGACATTCACTACAACAATACCACGACCAATATCAGCATAGGCGACAAAGTCACCTGGGTGAATATCAACGGCGTTTGGGCCTCGGTTCTGGATCGGGAATTCAACCGCATTCGCTACAGCGACAATACCTTCTCGGCAATTTTGCCCGCTGCCATTATGCGGCCCGGGCTGTCCTTGCACTTTAGCAGTGGCAACCTCAATGGCCATATCAGCCAGCTCAATATCGGCGCCCCCAATGAGTTGATTATTCACACCATCGATATCGGCATGCTGGCACCGCCGCGCAATAAGTTTACTTTTCAAAACGCGCCGGAGCTGCACCGCCAGTATTTGCAAACCATGCCTGCGCGCAAGCTGACCGTAAGCCATTACCAGACCCTGCAACTGGATCAGGTGATGCTACCCGACGGCCGCCTCTTAACCGACTACGACCCATCTAAGGGCGGCGCCTTCGAGGGTGAAATGCGCAATAAAATTGGCAAGCTGCTGATCTCGCACGGCATCGACAACGCCAATTACGGGCTCAATTCCAGCGGCGGCCTGCACGAGATCTGGCACCCCTTTGCCTCCCCCCAGTACACCGCCCACAACTCCCAGGGCAATTATATTAACGGCTTACAAATACACGGCCTGTCCGGCGGCAACGGCATGGTCACCCTGGCGGAGTCTACCGGCAATGAGTTTAGCCATGAGCTCGGCCACAACTACGGCATGGGTCACTTCCCTGGGGGCTTTGTCGGTTCGATCAATGCGCCGGCGGATAAAGTTAATTCAACCTGGGGATGGGATAGCGACCACGATTTCTTTGTGCCCAATTTTGAAAAGCGCATCAGCAATTTGGATATGTGTTACGCCGGCCAGTGCTCCGCCCCCTTTATGGGCCGCCGCTTTAACGCCGGCGCCATGTCTGGTGGCTGGCCCCTGTACAAGCATTACAATAGTTTTACCCTGTACACACCCTACGAACTCGCCTTAATTCAAGCCGATATTGAAAGCAAGGCTTTGTTCTCGCCCGACTCGCCCACCGGCTTTTTTAAATGGGATAGCAAAAACAAGGTCATGCGGCCGTGGCTGCACCTTGCTACAGACGACCTCAACCGCCACATAAAAAACCGCAGGGTGATGCGCCGCCCCTACAAAAAAGGCATAGCGGTTACTACCATTGTCGCCTACTATGACCCGGATAAAGCGTTGCAGAGCTATATCTACCCCGCCCTGCACGGTTCTTTTGGGGCGGTGTACAAAGACAGCTATAGCCCCTCGCGCTGCCAACTGAGCGTGGATACCCAGGCCGGGCCACAAACATACTATCTGCACGACCGGCGTCTGGATGGCGAGGCGATGAACAAGGTGCACGTCAATATCGACGCTGCCCTGTACCCATCGCGGGCCGAGATTAGCTGTGACAACGAAATACTGGATTCGCGCGAACTGGAAGGCCCCAGCCAAGCGCTAAGCACCAGCGTTGTCAGTGCCGACTAAGGGGCGACTAAGCCATGGAGGGCGGCAACCGCACCGCAATCACCAGGCCCTTGGCGCAGAGCTGTCCCGCTGCGCTTAGGCTGACCTCGACATTGACCCGCTTGGGGGCAAGCTCCAACAGCCGGGCGCGCAGCTCCAGCTCGGGGCCGAGGGGGGTGGGGGCCAAAAAGTCCACATCCAACTTCCCGGTAACGTAGCGAAGCTCTGGATTATCATCCATATCCCCACCCTGTTCGCGGCTGGCAAAGGCGGCCGCACTGCCCACCCCGTGGCAATCAATTAACGAGGCGATCACCCCACCATAGACAAAGCCGGGCATAGAGATATGCTCGGGTTTGGGCGTAAAGTGGGCCACGGTGACATCACCGTCCCAATAGCTGCGCAACTGGTGCCCCTGGGCATTGTTGCGGCCGCAGCCATAGCAGTGGGCATATTCATCTGGGTAGTAATCTTGAAAGGCTTTCACGGTCAACTCCGAAACATAGGTGCCTAGGGCACCTGCTTTAAAGGTCAAGCGGCAGGGCCCATAAAATACCCAGCTCGCCGCATTAGTCTCATTAAGCAATTGACTTACTTGCAGAGCGCGACTTAAGATACAGCCAAACCCTAAACAGCCATGGGTTTACCATAACAATAAGCGAACCGAGGATAACAGTCATGAAGACTCCGTTAAAACCGTTGTGTCTGGCGGTGTTAGCCAGTGCCCTCAGCGCCCAGGTCGGCGCCGTCACCCTAGAAGAAGTCGTAGTCACCGCTCAAAAACGTGCCCAAGGCCTGCAGGATGTACCTATCTCCATCAATGCGGTGGCAGGCGAAAAGCTCAGCCAAGCCGGAATTGAAGACCTGCAAGACCTGTCCGGCTCCATCCCCAATTTACAGATTACCCAGACCGGCGTAACCAACCAGATTGGTATGCGCGGTATCTTCTCCGGTGCCAACAAGGGTTTTGAGCAATCGGTGGCCATGTACGTGGACGATGTTTACTACGGCCGCGGTCAGCTGATCCAGCTACCGCTGGTGGATATTACCCGGATTGAGGTGCTGCGCGGCCCCCAGCCGACCCTGTTTGGCAAAAACGCCATTGCCGGCGCCATCAGCGTGGTCAGCAACGAACCCAGCGAAGAATTTGAGGGCTCGATCAGCGCCTTTTACGAGTTCGAACATAAAGAGCGCAAAATTAACGCGGTGCTGTCCGGCCCCCTCAGCGACACCTTGCGCGGTCGCCTGGTGCTGAACAAGCGCGATATGGACGGCTGGATCGAGAACACCCACCTCGACCGCGACGAGCCCCAGGCCGACCATCACTATGTGCGCGGCGCCCTGGCCTGGGATGCGGGTGAGAACACCACCGTCAAGCTGAAGCTGGAGCAGGCCCAGTTTGATAACCTCGGTCGCGCCATGGAAAACCGCAACCCGGTTGGCAGCTACAGCCTGGTCTTCCCCGATGTTGATGTGAAAGAAGACTGGCGCCGCCAGGACGGTGGCTACGAGAGTGAGAACGAGGTGGAGACGGCGGTGGTTCGGGTTGAGCACGAGCTCAACGAATTTACCCTAACCTCGGTCACCGCCTACTTAGGTTACGACACCACAGAACAAGTGGATGTGGACTATATCGCCCGCAATATTCTCGATAAAACCTCACAGTTTGAGGAGTTTGAGCAGTTTAGCCAGGAGCTGCGAATCAGCTCCCCAGCCAGCGATACCCTCGACTATATCGCCGGTATCTACTACCAGGACAACGAGCTGAAGGCCGGCGACAATATTGAATTTGGCCCCGACCTGCCCGGCGCGCTGGCGGCCATTAAGGGCGGCGCCTGGGATCGGGATTTTGTTCAGGATGCCAAAGTCTGGTCTGTGTTCGCCCAGTTTGACTGGCATATCAGTGAGGCCCTAAACCTAACCCTGGGCGCGCGCTACACCGATGAGAGCAAGGACGGCTGGCGCCGCCTGAGCCTGGATGGCAGCAACACTGTGGTCGGCGATGCCATGTATACCGGCATCATGGCCGGCGGTTTTGGGGTGTTTGCCCACGACCTGCGCGGCTCGCGCTCAGAAAAACAATTTAGCCCACTGCTTAATCTGCAGTACAACGCCAGCGACGACCTGATGCTCTACCTGAGTTACACCCAGGGTTCCAAGGCCGGCGGTTACGATCTGCGTTCGAACAGTTTCCCCGGCAACGCAGCGGCCCCCGGCGCCTTCGAGTTTGAAGACGAACAGGCCGAAAGCTATGAACTGGGCGCCAAGTGGCGGATGAACAATGCCGAGCTGAACCTGTCGGCCTATCGCACCGAATACGAAGACTTGCAGGTAACCACCTTTGATGGCCGCCTCGGCTTTAATGTGCAAAACGCCGCCGAAGCGGTGGTACAGGGCCTGGAGCTAGATGGCCGCATCCAAGTCAGCGAAAACTTGTATATCAGCGGTGCCCTGGCCTACCTGGACTTTGAATACAAAGACTACGACGTGGCCCAGTGTGCGCCGCTGCTGACAACGCCAAATCAGGTGCTCAGCAGCACTGGACTGCCCGGCCTGTGTAATCTCTCTGGCCGCACCAACTCCCACGCGCCGGAACTGAGCGGCAATCTCAACTTTGAATATATTGTGCCGCTGGATTTCGGTGAGCTGCGCTTTGGCTTAACCGCTAACTACTCGGACGAGTATTACGGCACCAGCACCTTGGACGAAGGCACCAAGCAAGATGCCTACACCAAGTGGGGCGCACGCATTGCCCTGGTCGGCCTCGACAAGCAATGGGAAGTGGCACTGATCGGCGACAACATTACCGATGAGCGCATTATCAGCCAGTCGACCCCGCTGCCACTGTCGGAAACCCTTACCGGCCGCACCGGCGTAGCCTACTACGGCATCTACGAACGGCCACGCAATATCGCGCTGCAATTTAGCTACAACTTTTAACGCTTAAACCATCCTCTGTGTTAAGCATGGCGCCCGCTGGGCGCCTTTTTTATTTATTATCATTAATAAAAGCATGCAGGCTATCTATCAACCCCGAAGCCAAGGGCAAGCTGGCCATGCGGTAGGTTTTAATATTTTCGCGATAGTTTGGCGGCGCTGGCTTTAAAATATGGTTCATGCCTTTTAACACCACCAGTTTGGCATTGGGCTTAGCGCGCTGCAGCGCAAGCGCATCGGCCACACTGACCTGGACATCGGTCTCACCCTGCACCAATAAAACTGGCACCCGCAGCTTCGCCAACTCAAGCGCCGGGTCGTAGCGAAACCAAGAGGCCAAAAACGGCTGCACACTGGGACGAAATAAATTGCTTAACACTTCGCCTTTGGGGCTGACTGGGCTGCCCTGTTTTATCTTGGCGATGGCCTGCTCAGCATCGGCAATGAGGTGGGGCGCCTGTACACTGAGTTGGCGCAGCAAAATTTTATCGGCACTTTGACCGCCGCCAGCCAGAGAGATAAATAAATCCACCGGCTGGCGCTGGGCTGCCAGCATACCCAACAACGAGCCCTCGCTGTGGCCGATTACTATTAACGTTTCCACACCTGGGCGCTGGCGCAATAGCGCCAGCCAGGCTGCGGCATCCTGCCAGTAGTGATCGAAGCGTAAGTCTTGTTCGCGCGCACCGGCGGCGGCACTGCGGCTGACCCCGCGTTTGTCATAACGCAGCGAGGCGATACCCCGGGCCGCCAAACCCTCAGCTAACATCTTTAATGAGTTATTGCGCATAACCGGGTTATTGCCATCTCGGTCGGTGGGGCCTGAGCCAGCAATAATTAAGGCCATGATTTTTTCGCTGCCATCGGCGCCGAGCAACAGGCTGCCTTCCAGTGTACCAGTGGCAGTAGGCAACTTAAGTACTAACTCACGCGCTTGCCCAGGCAGGGAAAAGCATAGGAAAAAAAAGGAAACCAAAAAAAGACGAAACACTATACACCGCTGTGATTTGCTATCGTAGCTTAAGAAAAGCACAGCCGGGTAGGCCTTGGCAAGCCCGGTGTAAAGCCCGGGGGAGCCCCCGGGCAATCGGCCTTATTTTAAGTGGGCCACCAAATCATCATTACCACCAATATGCTCACCGCCGATAAATACCTGGGGCACGGTATCGCGCCCTGTAATTGCGCGCAGAGCCACAGTGCTGACATCATCGCCCAACACCACTTCTTCGTAGCTGTAGCCGCGTTCACTGAGCAGGGCCTTGGCGGCAATACAGTGGGGGCAGCCGGGCTTGCTGAACAGCGCCACCGAGGGTGGCAGCTGGTAGCCGGGGGAGAGATATTGCAGCATGGTATCCGCGTCGGAAACCTTAAACGGGTCGCCTGGCTCTTGGGGTTCGATAAATTGCTTCTCGATCACGCCGTCTTTGACCAGCATGCTGTAGCGCCAAGAGCGTGGGCCAAAGCCCAACTCTTTTTTATCGACCAACATGCCCATGCCACGGCTAAAGTCGCCGTTGCCATCGGGAATTACCCGAATGTTCTGCGCCTCTTGCTCGGCCTTCCAGGCGTTCATCACAAAGGTGTCGTTGACTGACAAGCACACTATCTCGTCCACCCCCAACTTGTGAAACACCGGCGCCAGCTCGTTGTAACGGGGTAGATGGGTGGAAGAGCAGGTGGGGGTAAAGGCACCGGGCAGGCTGAACACAATCACGGTTTTACCGGCAAATAAATCGTCGCTGTTAATTTGCTGCCAGGCATCCCCTTCGCGCACGGGGAATACCACGCTGGGTACGGTTTGGCCTTCGCGGCTGGCTAAATTACTCATAAGGGTTTCTCGCTCTGTTGGTCATTAATCAAATATGACCTCAGTTTAGGCCCGAGCAATCAATAAATATAATAAATTAAATGAATTGTTCTAATATTTAATGACTATAACAAACCTTACACCTAAGCGGGTTATTCCTAAAAAATATATAAATTAATGGCCTAGCCACAAAATGCGCTAGACTTAGGCAGAGGTCAGCCCCCGCTGGCCAAGTAAAGCAGCGGTAACACATGCTAGACCCTATTATCATTATTATCGCCTTGGCCGCCGGCCTAAGTTTTAAGCGGATAAATTTCCCTCCGATGCTGGGGTATTTGCTCGCTGGCTTTGTGATCCACGGTCTAGGCCTAGACGCCAACTCCGGCGATATTATCGAGACGGCTGCCAATCTCGGCGTCACCCTATTGCTGTTTACTATCGGCCTTAAGCTCAATATCAAAGACCTGGCGGCACCCCAGATTTGGGGGGTGGCCAGCAGCCATATGCTGATTTCCACCATTAGCTTTAGCATCTTTTTTATGATGCTAGCGCCCTGGGTGAGCAAGGTCGCCAACCTTGAAGCCAGTACCATCTGGACACTGGCCTTCGCGCTATCGTTTTCCAGCACAGTGTTTGCGGTTAAGGTGTTTGAACAGCATGGTGAAACTGCCGCCATCCACTCCACGGTGGCCATTGGTATCCTGGTAATGCAGGATATTGCCGCGGTGTTTTTCCTGGCCATGAGTACCGGTAAAACCCCGGACTGGACCGCCCTGCTGCTGTTCCTTTTAATACCGGCACGGCCGCTACTGCACCGTTTGCTACAGGCCAGCGGCCACGGTGAGCTGTTGGTGCTGTTTGGTATTGGCCTGGCTTTTGGCGGCGCAGAGCTGTTTGAGCTGTGCAATGTAAAAGGCGACTTGGGCGCCCTGATTTTTGGCATGTTACTGGCCGGCGGCATTAAATCGAACGAGCTGTCGAAATCCCTGCTCAGCCTGAAAGATATTTTCTTGGTAGGCTTTTTCCTCAATATTGGCCTCAACGGCCTACCCGATATGGGCATGCTGGTGATGGCATTGGCATTGGGTTTGGCCGGCCTATTTAAGCCGCTGCTGTTCTACTGGCTGATGACCATGACCCATCTGCGCGCCCGTACCTCGCTACTGGCCTCGCTGTCGCTGGCCAACTATAGCGAGTTCGGTTTGATTGTGGCGACCATGGCCGCCAGCAATGGCCTGTTGCCCCAAACCTGGGTGGTGACCCTGGCCCTGGCGGTGGCGGTATCGTTCTTTATCGCCGCCCCCTTAAACGAGCGCGCCCACGGGCTCTACAACCGCTACCGCCATACCATTAGCCGCTATGAGCTAAAACAGCGCCTGCCCCAGGAGCGCGGCTATGACCTGGGCGATGCCAAGATTGTGGTACTGGGCCTTGGCCGGGTGGGCCGAGGCGCCTACCGCTATCTCAACGATACCTTTCCCGGCCGGGTTCTGGGAGTTGAAGACGGCAATAAAAAATCCGCCAAGCTCAAACGCGAGGGCTACCGCATGGTGCGAGCCGATGCCAGTGACCAGGATTTTTGGCAGCAGGTAAAGCTCGACAAGGTGGAGCTAATTTTAATTAGCCTGGCCAACCACGGCGAGAATGTGGAAGTGGTGGAGCTAATCCGCTCACTCGACTACAAGGGCAAGATTGCGGTGATCGCCCGCTTCCCCGATGAAATTAAACAGCTTAAACAGCTGGACTGCGCCACCTACAACCTCTATCACGAAGGCGGCTACGGCTTCGCCGAGCACGTGGTGGAATCGCTGGATATGACACCGGATAACGGTGCCGAGTTATGGCGCTAGGGCACCTCTGAATAACTCGGCGATACTCAGCGGGGGCCTAGGGCACCTCTGAATAACTCGATGATGCTCAGCGGGGCCCTAAAGCGTACAGCTGCAAGGCGCGCTGCGCAGTGAATGCCGGCCGCCTTTACAAGCAACGCAACGCCGCAGATGTGCGCTTTAGGGCCCGCCCTGCGGGGCCTTGAGGCAAAGGCGCTAGCAGCGTTGCTCACTCTCGACGTGCGCCCAGCATGCCTTCGAGTGAGCGCCTTGCTAGCGTCTTTGCCTCAAGGCCTGAGCGTCACCGAGTTATTCAGAGGTGCCCTAGGGCTTAGCGTATTCCACATCCACCGGCTTGGGCACATTGTTACAGCCCTGGCAGATAACATCCACATTGAGCACCTGCCCACAGGGTCTGTGAATTAATCGAAACGGTGCGTCTTCCATCGCATCCAGCCAATCCATCGACCACTGACGCATCAGCATGGTAAAGGGGAATAGCGCTTGACCCTTGGCGGTTAAGTGATAGTCGCTGCGCGGCGGCTTGCTCTGGTACTCGATCCGCTCAAATACCTGGGCCTCGGTTAAGCGCTTGAGGCGGTCGGCCAAAATATTGGTGGCAATGCCCAGCTGTTTGCGAAAGTCATCGTAGCGCTGCAAGCCCATAAAGGCCGCAGCCACCACCAAACTCGCCCAGCGATCGCCAATAATTTCAGCGATATGGGCCAAACTATTATCCGCATCGGCACCGCGACCACCGCGCGAGCGACGCTGGTTGCCAATGGTTTTTAACGCTTTAATGCTGCTTTCATCGGCTTGGGCCAGCACCTGGCGCTCGACATCGGCCAGCGCCAAATCACCACGGCAGTGGCGGCACACAACTTTGGGGCGCAAATCGTGGTGCCCGGGCACTCGATGGCGCAAAACCGCGGGCAAATCAAACTTACTGTCGCCCCATTGGGACTCCCACTCGCGGATCATCAGCGCCCAGGGGTACAGGGCCAAACCCTTATCAGTAAGCCGGTATTCGTTGCGCGGAGGCGAGCTTTGATAGGGTTTTTTATACAGCACGCCCTGTTCCACCAGCGCTTCTAAACGCTTAGATAAAGTGCTGCGCGAAGCGCCAGTGTTACTGCGAAACTCTTCAAAGCGGCGGCGGCCGAAAAAAGCATCGCGCAAGATCAAGATCGTCCAACGATCACCCAATAACTCCAGGCTTTTCACCACTGGATTGATCACGATCAGATTGGCAACGCTCATTAATTTTCCTTATCTATATAGGCCGCAGTCGGTGTGCGATAAGGGTGCATAGTACCTCAGAAGCCATGCGCGCCCTAATTTTGTCATTAGTGGCAAATATACTCCCCGGGGCTTAGGCCAAAATAACGGCGAAAGTGGTGACACAAGCTGGGACGGCCGGTGAAGACGATGATTGGTGGGGTTTGTGGGTGGTTGGATGAGGGGTTTGAGCTAGAGAAGGAGTAGAACCTAATTAAAACCCTCCTCACGACTGTGACGCACCCTGACGATAACCACTCGGCTAGGTGCTTCTACATGGTAACGAATAATATAGTCACCAGCCCCAAACGGGAGTATTAAATCTCTATAAGCGCTCAAGCCCTCTACTGGAACCCCTGCCTCAGGGTTCTCTATCAAAATCTTCGCGCCTTCTAAAATTTTTTTGGCCGCTCGCTGGGCAGCTATCGGGTTCTAAGATTGGATAAAGTTTCTGAGTCGCGCCACATCTCTAGTTGCACAGGGCAGCCAAACTATTTGACTGGGCATGGCTTTTCACTGTCGCTGCCCCAAGAATGGAGCCACGCTTCCATCGCCTCGTGGCTCACCACCTCACCAGTCTCTTGATATTCACGCCAGCGGGCCATGGTCAATTCATTCTCCAGCTGTTTTTGCTCTTCCTGTTCGATATAACAAGCAAGCGCTTCTTTTGCCAAATAACTTTTAGAACGGTTCATCTTTGCCGCCAAAGCCGCTAAACGGTTTTCAAGCTGTTCATCCAGGCGAACACCTAACATAAAGCCACTAATCATCACTTGTTAACACTGTTAAAAAACTGTAACACAGTTCTACCCGTTGTGAGTGCGCCAACACGAGCGGGCCAACAAATTAGCACTTCTGACCACCATGCGCTTTACTCTACACCCAAGTAACTTGTATTATAAAACTAACAATAATAAGCAGCGGCTACGCTGCCACCCTTGAGTTATTTAAGCCGAGGACACCCCATGGCCGATTGGTTTGCCAAGCACCGAGAGAAACTGGAAAAGGCGCTGGACGCCTGCGCCAAGCGCTACGCCTGGACGGCCTACCAAGAGAGCCCCAGCAGCAAGATACACGGGGCCGAGCGGCCCGTTGCGGGCAAGGCCAATTTTGAGGCCATGCTAGGCCAGCCCTACCCCCTGGAGCAG
>JAOXRV010000466.1 GCA_025800435.1 Cellvibrionaceae bacterium
GGTTAATAAGACCTCAAACAAGTTAAGTCAAAATGACCACATTGTTATAAAAATGTATCTGCAACCCTTTGATATACAGTGCTTTAAAAAACTGGCATGGAATCTGTTTATAGAGAGGCACATAACCATAAGGCCCTAGCGCTGTACGTCATTGGCATATATTGCCGCGCCAAGGGGCCACAGATGTAACCCGACACAGATGTAACCCGATATAGCCGGTCGTTCTGGTAACACCGCAGAGCCCCGGCCATAACCGATAACCGATTGCACGAGTATCCGACCATGCTGGATCAACAGACCGTAGAAATTATCAAAGCCACTGTCCCTGCCGTAAAAGCGCATGCCGATGAGATTACCGCCTGCTTTTACCCGCTGATGTTTGAGCAGCATCCGGAAGTGATCCCTTTCTTTAACCAGACCCACCAGGCCAAAGGTGCCCAGCCTAAAGCGCTGGCCAACGCCGTCGTCGCTTATGCCGCCAATATCGACAACCTGGGCAATCTGAGCGAAGCGGTCACCCGCATTGTGCAGAAACACTGCTCACTGGGTATCACCCCGGACCAGTACGATATTGTTGGTAGCTGCCTGCTGCAGGCCATTGGCAAGGTATTGGGTGATGCCGCCACCGAC
>JAOXRV010000472.1 GCA_025800435.1 Cellvibrionaceae bacterium
CTTTACTGGCATGAGTGCCCGGGTAAGTGCGATAGGGAATACCGTCGCCATCCACGTCTAGGTAGCGGCCAAAGCGCTCGCTCATTTGTTCGAGCTGCTCGGTATTAAAGACCTTACCGCGATCGTACTCCCGCGTATCATCCCAACTTAAGGGCTCGGACATGGTGTCGTTCATGCCCAGGTCGAGATCGGTCAACATAATCACCGGGGTCTGCAAACGCTCGGCCAAGTCCAAGCCGCCGGCGGTCATCTCGAAACAATCTTTAGGGCAGGAAGGAAACAGCAATACATGCTTGGTATCGCCGTGGCTGGCATAGGCCGCTGCGGTAATATCCGACTGCTGGGTACGGGTGGGCATGCCGGTGGAGGGGCCGGCGCGCTGCACATCGATCAGCAGGGTTGGAATCTCGGCAAAATAAGCCAGGCCCAAAAACTCGCTCATCAGCGAGACACCGGGGCCCGAGGTGGCGGTAAAGGAACGCGCACCGTTCCAGCTGGCGCCAATCACCATACCGATAGCCGCCAGCTCATCT
>JAOXRV010000478.1 GCA_025800435.1 Cellvibrionaceae bacterium
CCGGCGGCGAGAAACAGGCCGATAAAAGCCGGGCTCCAGATAATATTATTGAGGTAGTCGACAGCTGCTTCCATAAGGGTGGCCTTTTGTTCTTATGTTGTTGGCCGCTAGTTTACCCTCTGGCTTACAGAGTTTCCGCTTCAAAAATCCCTGCGCGGTTTTGGTAGGGTGTGTGGGCCTTTCGGTAGTATTTGGAGCGTCTCGTGCGATCCCGGTTATAGGGCGGGGTGAATACATCGATCAGGCGGGTAAACTGCTCCGCCTTAAGGGTGTGAATATTGCCCCGGTCGGCAGTGAGAATGCCGCTGTCGCCTTGCCCCATTAGCATTTTCTGCTGTTGCCTGAGCAGCGACGCGCCGGAGTCTGCGCGCTGTTCCAGAAGATCGTAATGCTCTACCTGCAGGCGCCCTTGGGTGCAAAAGGTAACGCCGGTCATTTCCGGGTGATCGTGCAGCCCGATCTCTTCCCCTGGTTCGAATTCCAGCATAGACACCATAAAGCGCTGCTCGTAGTGCATGTG
>JAOXRV010000481.1 GCA_025800435.1 Cellvibrionaceae bacterium
CCACAACAAGCCAAGGTGCAGCCATGAGACTGCTCAGCCTAATGGCGGTGATTCTGCTCGGCGCTTGCAGCACCGTCACCATCGATGAATACCAGCGCAGCGAGGCTCAGCTGGGCGCCGGTGAACGGGTGGTGGTATTGGGCCGGCGCCACTCCCCCGAGTATGAAACCGAGCCCGACCTAATCAGTTGCGTGGGCAAAATAGTCGGCGCCGGTAATAAAATTGAGGTGATCGACGAACAGCAGTTTATGGATCAACTCTATCCCTGGTTTGAACCGCGCATGGCCCCCCTAGCCCTCAGCCGCCTGGGCCAGCTGAAGCAAAAACCGGCCCTGGCCAAGAAACTGAATAAGCTCGGCATACGCTATTTTATCTGGGTGGATGGCAGCACCCGCACAGTCGATTCCAGCGCCAATATCAGCTGCGCCATCGGCCCCGGTGGCGGCGGCTGCTTTGGCTTTGGGGTGTGGGATGACAAATCCGACTACGAGGCCACGGTGTGGGATTACCAAAACCAGCAACTGGTGGCCAAGATCAGCGCCGATGCCAGTGGCACCAGCTATATGCCGGCGGTGGTGGTGCCCATCCCTTTGCTGGCGCGGGTGCAAAGCAATGCCTGCAAAGCCCTCGGCGGCAAACTGCGCCAGGTGTTTAGCCCCGAAACCAGCGGCGCCGAATAGACAATAATAGAGGAGCAGCCCATGGCCCCAGTCAAGTTACTTTCCATTATGCTGCTGCTTGGCAGCGGCGCACTGCTGGGGGGCTGCTCGATCAACCCCGCCACCGGCACTGCCGATATGGTGTTTACCTCCGAGGCCGGCGAGATCAAACTGGGCCAACAAGAGCACCAAAAACTAAGTAAGACCGTAAGCTTCTACGAGGAGCCCAAGCTACAAGCCTATGTCGAACAGCTGGGGCAAAAGCTGGCGGCCGTGGCGGATAGGCCCGAGCTCGACTACCACTTCTTTATTATCGACAGCCCCGACATCAACGCCTTTGCCCTGCCCGGGGGCTATGTTTACATCAACCGCGGGCTCTTGGCCTATCTGCACAATGAAGCCCAACTGGCGGCGGTACTGGCCCATGAGATTGCCCACATCACCGCCCGCCACGCCCTGCGCCAGCAAAGCGGCCGAGTCGGGGCCCAAACCGCCTCTGTACTGGGGGCGGTGTTAACCCGCAGTAATTCGGTTGGCCAGGCGGTAAGCCTGTACACCCATGCCGCAGTGAAGGGCTATGGCCGGGATATGGAACTGGAGGCGGACGGCTTTGGCGCCGAGTACCTGGCCAGGGCCGGCTACCCCAGCAGCGCCATGCTAGAGGTGATCGGTATTTTAAAAGACCACGAAACCTACCAGCGCCGCAAAGCCAAGGCCAGTGGTCGCAAGCCAGTGGCCTATCACGGGGTCTTTTCCTCTCACCCGCGCAACGATAAACGCCTGCGCGAGCTAGTCGGTAAGGCCGGCAGTAACAGCGGCCAGCTCGGCAGCCAAGCCTTCCGCCAGGCCGTCAACGGCATGGTGTATGGGCGCAACTACGCCAGTGCCACCGTGGGCCAATTAGCCAGTGGCGATGAAGCGAGCAGCGAGCAACGCTACCGCCACAACAGCCTGGGCTTTAGTTTTGCCTACCCCGAGGGCTGGCAAGTCACGCAAAACAAAAGCAGTATCGACGCGGCCAGCGGCGACAATAGCGCCAGCCTACAATTGCTGGCCGAGCGGCACCAGGGCGCCAAACCCGAGGCCTGGCTGCGCCAGCGCTTTGGGGTTGCGCTGCTGCGTCAGTCCGAGCCACTGGTACAAGAGGGCCTGCTCGGCCACAGTGGTATCGAACAGCAAGCCGACCGGGGCCAGCGCCGTATCGCGGTATTGTATAAGGGGGGGCTGGCCTATGTATTTGCGAGCAGCTGGCACCCACAATCCGACTTTGAGCGCGCCGATGAGGATTTTATGGGCATGGTGCGCAGTTTTCGACCAGAGCGCCGCCAGCGCAGCGGGGGCAGCACTAAAAAGCTGTTTTTTGTTAAAGCCAACAATAACACCCGCTTTGCCGATATTGCCCGCAAGGCCCGCCTGGGCCGCAGCGGTGAAGACCAACTGCGGCTAATTAACGGCTACTACCCCAGCGGCGAGCCCCGCCCGGGACAGATCATCAAGGTGGTGCAATAAACCTGGCAAACACTGGCATCAAACGCTTGTTTGATTTTATACTGGGCCCAATTGTACGGGGTCGATTGGCCAATCTACCCCGGCAAATAACAATCAAACTAACGATAAAAACGAATGGAGCGAATGATGCAAAGCACCATGATGAATATGCCCCTCAATATCACCTCGGTAATGACCTTTGCCGATAAAGTCTACGGCGATGTTGAGGTGGTATCGGTAACCGCCGACAACCCCCGCCACCGTTACACCTACAGCGATGCCTTTAAACGCGTACGCAAGCTGGCCAATGCCCTGGCCAAGCTGGGCCTCAAACAGAGCGATGTGATCGGTACCCTGGCCTGGAATGATTACCGCCACCTGGAGCTGTACTACGCTATCTCCTGCTCCGGTATGGTTTGCCACACCGTCAACCCACGTCTATTTGACGAGCAAATTGAATACATTATCGACCACGCAGAAGACCAGTGGGTATTTACCGATGTGGCCTTTGTGGGCACCTTAGAGCGGCTGCAAAATCTGCTGCCCGATGTAAAAGGCTTTGTGATACTGACCGACGAAGCCAACATGCCCAAAACCAGCCTGCGCAATGCAGTATGCTACGAAACCCTGATTGCGGACGAGCCGGAAACCTTTGACTGGCCCGACCTGGACGAGAACTCTGCCTCGGCCATTTGCTACACCTCTGGCACCACCGGCCACCCCAAGGGTGTGGTCTACAGCCACCGCTCCACCATTTTGCACTGCTATGCCAGTTCCCTGCCCGACGCCTTTGGCCTGTCGCGCTACGATGTGACCATGCCAATTGTGCCGATGTTTCACGTTAACGGCTGGGGCCTGGTTTACTCTGCCCCCATGGCCGGCGCCAAGCTGGTGATGCCCGGCCCCAAAATGGGCGATGGCGAAGCGCTGGCCAAGTTAATTAACGAAGAGGGCGTTACCGCCTCTGCCGGTGTGCCCACCGTATGGCTGGCACTGTTGCAGTATCTAGAGAAGAGCGGCGAGCGCGTCGATGGCCTGGAGCGTTTAACCGTAGGCGGCTCGGCCTGCCCACTGTCGATCTTCGACGCCTTTAGAGACAAATACGATGTCACCGTGCAACACGCCTGGGGCATGACCGAAATGAGCCCACTGGGCACCTATAACCGAGTTGCCGACGACGCCGGCGAAACCATGAGCAAAGCAGACTTCGATACCGCGCGCCTGCGTCAAGGTCGGCCGATTTACGGCGTCGAGCTGCGTATTGTGGATGAAGACGGCCAGGAGCTGCCCTGGGACGGCGAGTCCTCTGGTGCGGTACAAGTACGCGGCCCCTTTATTACCGACCACTACCACAAGCGCGAGCACAGCGCTGCCGAAGATGGCTGGTTTGAAACCGGCGACGTGGCCTTTATGGACAAAGACTCGCAGATGCAGATTACCGACCGCACCAAGGATGTGATCAAATCCGGCGGCGAGTGGATCTCTTCAATCGAGCTGGAAAACTGCGCGGTCGACCACCCCGCCATCGCCGAGGCGGCGGTGATCGGCGTCGCCCACCCCAAGTGGACCGAGCGACCACTGTTGTTGGCGGTGGTCAACGAAGGTGCCGAAATCAGCAAAGAAGAGATGCTGCACTGGTTTGATGGCAAAGTGGCCAAGTGGTGGATTCCCGCCGACTGTGTATTCGTCAGCGAACTGCCCCACACAGCCACCGGCAAGCTCAGTAAAAAAGATCTGCGCGATGAGTACCAGAACTTTGCCTGGAATGATGCTTAATTAGCTTATCGCTGGCCCTAGGGCACCTCTGACTAACTCAGAGGTGCCCTAGAAGTGATAGCTGGCCTTAAGCCCAATTGTGCGCGGCTGCGAGCTTCTAACCCAGTCTTTTCTACCCGGCGCCACCTGGGGATACCAGGTTAAAATGGTGCGCTTGTCGAGCAGGTTTTTGATATAGACCCCAAGGCTCCAGTTATCTGCCTCCAAATCGAAGTTGGCACCGACAAAACTGTGGGCCTTGATCCGCCGGCTGTAGATCGGGTCGCGCATATTGTAGCTGGTGTTGGCCTTGCCACGATAGTTGATATTGAACCCGAGGCGGGCCTCTAGCTCACCCAAGCTGAAACTTTTTTCTGCAACCAAGCCCGCTGAAAGGCGATAGGTGTAAGGTAGGTTATCGCCTTTTCTGCCCGCCCCGGGAATACCCAACTGGGCATAAAATGGGGTGTCGTTGGTCAACTGTTGCTTGTTGTAAGCTAAGTTGCTGTGCAAGCTAAAACCGGGCACAGAATCGGGCAGCCACTGGCTTTCCAGCTCTAAACCATAGAGTTTTACATCTTCGGTATTGACCGTGTAAACCACACGCATGGTGTTATCCAGCGCCTGGGTTTGGGCATCGTCCCAAAGCATATAATAGAGCGATGAGTTGAGCATTAACTGGCCCTGGAACAGACGACTTTTTACCGCCCACTCAAAATTATCAACGAAATCCGGGTCGTAACTGGTGGAGACTGGCTGCCCCTCCATCGAGGTTAAATTCATGCGGTTAACCCCGCCCTCTCGAAACCCCTGGGAGAACACGATATAGCTGTGGATGTCCTCGTTGTACTGGTAGTTGAGTTGCAGCTTGAGCACGCTGTCATTGAAATCTGAACTCAGTGACGGCAATGCGCCCGGCCCCGGCTGACCGCCTGCGAAGAAAACACTCTGTTGGTTAACCGAGCTGATACGAAAGCTGCGCAGACCGGCCAGCAGTTCCCACTGCTCGTTGAGAACATAGCTGAGTTCACCAAAGATGGCTTTGTTTTCAAAGTCTTCATCGATACCGGTATGACTCAGTAGTTTTGAATTGGGGCCAATGCTAAATTCCCCGGCGGCATAGCGATACACTTTATTGCGATCGACAAAGTCACGATCTTGATAAAATAGCCCCACTACCCCTTGCATGGGGCCGGCACCTTTGCTGGCCAGGCGCAATTCAAAACTGTTGACCTCAGTTTCGCGCTCGCGCACATTGGAGGCTGGCGCGCCATTAAAAACCCCGGAGTAATCGGGCAGTTTATAAAAATCTCGGTGGTAGCGGCTGTAACTAAAATTAATCGTCGCCACATCAAAATCGTGCTGCAAACTCAGGTTTTGCATGCGCACCGTATCCATAGTCGGTGCCAGCAACTGGCCCAGACGTACATCGTCCTCGGGGGTCACTTCCGAGACATCACCAAACTTGCGCACCTGATACCAGTTAGCCAGATCCAGACGAGTATTTTCGGCAATTTGCCAACGCGCCAATACTCGCCCGCCCTTGCTCACCTCATCGTTACTATTATCCAAGGGGATATCCGGGCGATCCACATAGCCATCGGCATCTTTATAAAAACCCACTGCTCGCAGGCCCAGCTCACCCTCGATAATCGGGGCATTGATCATACCTTTAAACTCACCGCCGTGGCCGCCGCGCCCCTGGCTACTAAGGTCGCTTGCTAGTGAGCCATAGACGCCGTCGAGATCGGGCTTGGCGCTGATATAGCGCACCGTGCCACCCTGGGAGCCACTGCCGTAGAGAGTGCCCTGGGGGCCGCGCAAAAATTCAATTTGCTCGATATCGTAGAGCGCCATATCCACCTGATTGACAAGCCGCGCGCCCTGGCCGGCGGCGGGAATTTCATCGTAGTAGATGCCCACCTGGGCGGCACCGATATAAGAGGCCATGCCGCGCACATTGATTTGCTGGCTCTCGGCGCCGTTGGAATAGATACTTACCCCGGCCAGGTATTTGCTAAAATCCTCCAGCCCTGCGGCATTGATTTGCCCCAGCGAATCGCTGGTGATGACGGAGATATTGGTGGGTAGCTGGTGGGCGGCAATTGGCCCGCGTTTGGTGGCGGTAACGATAACTTCTTCCATTACCGCGTTACTCAGATCAGGCTTGGCCTTACTGTCGGCGTGACTAAAACTGGCCGGCAGCAACAGTGCCGCCAGGATTGTGGTTGCTCTCATAAATTGTGCCCAAAGCATCATTCTTTAATTAAAAATTGTACTTTGAGATTAGCAGGGAAATCGGCTGACAAAACCTCTGCCACAGCGGCTAGACAAAAGGTTGCCGCTGCCCAAGCAGCGACAAGCCAAAAACCATTAGCGCACCACAGTGCGCCGTAAAATTCGCTCCAAACAAATTGATACTGGCCCACAAGGCCCCATCAGCCAGAGATTCTGCGAGATGTAAGCCTGAGGGGTAGGGGGTAGTTTCGCAGTGACTAGGCTCTGGATGAACGGGCGCAGCTGCATGGATGCAGCGTTTTAGAACGGAGAAAGTGCCCCCTACCCCTCACGCTGGGTTTGGTTACCAAAGGTGGCCCCTACAAACCACTAACCTCCCCCGAACCACTAATCGACACCGACAACTTCGGCTCCCCCAAATAGTAAACATCGCCACTACCAGCCACCCGAGCATCGAGCGACTCGCGCACATGCACTTCAACCTCGCCAGAGCCATTGACCCGTACCTTGGCCTGCTCGGCCACCAGTTTGCGCAAAGCCAGATCACCACTGCCATTCACCTGGGCCGTTAAACGCGTAACCTTACCCCGAGCTTTGATATCCCCACTGCCAGACACTTTAAGATCTAAGCGCTCAAGGCTGACATTTTCTAACACAATATCCCCAGAACCGTGAATATCAGCGCTTAACTCATCCAACTCTACCTCACCCAGTAGGCGAATATCACCCGAGCCATTGATAGCAATTTTTTCAATATCGGGCACGGTTACTTCCAGCAGCATACCAAGTTTACTGCGATAGCCTTTATCTGCATCCACCACCAAAGTGTCACCCTTAAGGTGAAAACTAAAATTATCCAGAAGGTTGTCGTCACTGCTCAGGCGCAAGCTCTGCTGGCTGCCTATTCGCAACTCGATATCACCGGCGGTTTTTAACTCAATAGCGGTAAACGCTGGCGACTCGATGGTTTGGCTGGCCTTATCGCCGGAGCCCTTGATACTGCCAAAGCGCCAAGACTTATCGTCCAGGTCCATCGCCACATGGCAGGCGCTAAGGCTTAGGCCGATAAAGGCGATCACAGAAAAGCGAAATAGTTGGGCGAACATGGGGCCTCCAGAATAATGGTTTTCACCATTAGACGAGGCCCCGAGGGAAAAGGTTACAGGCGCAGATCCGCTTGCTCTTGGGGCAGCACATATTTGAGATCGTAGACCAAGCCGCCGTCGACACACAGGCCCCGAATGGCATCGCCACCCATGGCTGCAAACTGCTCGTGGGCCACCGCCAGTACCACCGCGGAATAGCGGCCGGGCACAAGCTCGCTAATCGGTGTGATACCGTATTCGGCCTCGACCTCGGCAGGATTTACCCAGGGGTCGTAGACATCCACATTGAGGTGAAAATCTTGCAGGCTCTGCACCACATCATAGACCCGGGAGTTACGCACATCCGGGCAGTTTTCTTTAAAGGTAAAGCCCATAATCAATATATTACCCCGGGCAATATTGAGGCCCTGGCGCAGCATCTCTTTGACCAGATTATCGGCCACATAGCCGCCCATGCCGTCGTTAATGCGGCGGCTGGCAATAATAATATCGGGGATATAACCGGCGGCCTTAGCCTTGTGGGCCAGGTAATAGGGATCGATACCAATACAGTGGCCACCCACCAAACCCGGGCGGAAGGGTAAGAAATTCCACTTGCTGCCAGCGGCCTGCAATACCTCTTCGGTATCGATATCCAGAGCGTTAAAAATCAGCGCCAACTCATTGACCAGGGCGATATTGACATCGCGCTGGGTGTTTTCAATCACCTTGGCTGCCTCGGCTACCTTGATCGAGCTGGCCTTAAACGTGCCGGCCTGAATAATGCTGCGGTAGATCGCATCCACCCGCTCGGCAATCTCAGGGGTAGAGCCTGAGGTAATCTTGGTAATATTGGGCAGGCGGTTAACTTTATCGCCGGGGTTGATACGCTCGGGGCTATAGCCGGCAAAAAAATCATGGTTAAACCGCAGGCCCGAATCCCGCTCCAGCACCGGCACACACACTTCTTCGGTGGCACCTGGGTAAACAGTGGACTCATAGATCACAATATCGCCAACGCCCAAAACCTGGGCCACCGTGGCACTGGCCATTTCCAAGGGACGTAAATCCGGATTTTTATGGCCGTCAATGGGTGTGGGCACAGTGACGATATACACATTGCACTGGGCCATGCCCTGCAGCTGATCGGTGTAGTGGATCTCGCCCGCCGCCGCCATTTCTTCGGCGCTGAGTTCCATCGTCGCATCGTGACCACGGCGCAGTTCGAGCACCCGCTCGGCGTCAATATCAAAGCCTACCGTGGTAAAGTGTTTAGACAACTCCACCGCCAGTGGTAGGCCGACATATCCAAGGCCAATGACGGCGATATTTGGGGCTTGCATGGTTTTGTTTCTCTCACTGTTGTAACAGTTCTTGGTACAGTGCCAAGGTCTGTTTAATCATTTCACTTTTTAGGTAGCGGTTGTTGGCCTGGGGTTTTAAACCCTGAGTCAAAACCGCAGCGATGCGCTCGCGCAGCTCGGTTTGATCATAACAACTGACCGCCCCCGCAGGGAATAAGGCCCGCAACTGCTCGCCTACCCCACCGTGGTCAAAACCCACCACCGGCACCCCCATGGTCAGGGCCTCGGTGGTGGTGCGGCCAAACGACTCGGGCTTGGTCGACAAACTCAACACCACTGCCGCCTGGCTGTAAATTTCACGCATATCACGGCGTGCACCGGTAAAACTCACCCGCTGCTGCAGGCCCAATTGCTCGACCCGCTGATACAGCTGTTCGGCATAAGCGCGCCGTTTGGGGTCTTCACCGCCGACGATCAGGGCGTGCCAATCGGGCTGCTGCTGGGCGACTTCGGCCATTAAATCCAATAATATCCCGTGCCCCTTGAGCCGGGTTAAACGCCCGGGCAAACAAATCAAACGCTTGCCCTGCAATTGCGGAAACTCGCGCTGCCACTGCTGCAACCAATCAGCCGGTGGCTGGTAAGCCGGCGGGTACTCGGCCGCGTCAACGCCGCGATTGATAACCGTAACCTTGTGCATATCGGTGCCGGGATAATTGGCGGCAATATACTCGGCCACGGTTTTAGAAACCGCAATCACCCGCTCGCCCTTACACATGACTTCGCTGTAGGCAGAGACCGAATGCAAACCGTGCATGGTGCTGATAAAACGCGGCCGCTGCTGGCTGGGCATACCGCGCCAGGCCAAATAAGCAACCCAGGCCGGCATACGCGAGCGCACATGCACAATATCGAATTGCTGTTCGGCAAAAAAACGCCGCAGCTTCCACAGCTGCAAAAATGTAAGCGGCGACTTTTTACCCAGGTTCCACTCAATATGGCTGGAGCCTTCGGCCTGCAGCTGTTCGACCATCGGCCCGCCGGCAGAAAGCACATAGGATTGATGCCCGGCCTCGGCCAGGGCCTTGGCAATTTCTAAGGTGCCGACCTCGACCCCGCCACCGTGTAAGCTGGGTAAGATTTGTAAAACTTTCATTGCGTAAATACCCCGCGCTGCAACAACTGCTGGGCACAGTAATCGGCCTGGTTAAAATCTGTTT
>JAOXRV010000492.1 GCA_025800435.1 Cellvibrionaceae bacterium
GTGCTCTGCCAGCAGTGGTGCTGTAATTAAACCCTTTGAACCATGCCCAATATTTACAAACAAGCCTGTCCAGTAGGGTGGTGTGCCGGATGACACGCTGGCCTTGCGGTCTTTACGCAGCGCTTGGTATTGCTCAAGGTAGGCGTTTAGGTCCGGTGCAGGGCCTGCGATCGGTAGGTAGTCTGGCGTTGCGCAGCGAAAGCCGACTTTGCCGTCCCAGCCAGCTTTATTAGCTTCTAGTTGCTCAGCGATGTGAGGCGCAGCTTTTTGCAGCTGTGCATGGTTTTTATCGTGATCGATGCCGCGGAGCGATTCGCAGGGATCTTTTAGATCGAACGTGGCGCCGAAGCAATATTCGCCATCTACAGGTGGCGAAACATAGCCCTCTGCACAGATCACTGTCGTCAGTGTTGCGCTGCCTTTAGCGTGCGTCACCTGCCCGCGTATCGCTTTAATCGGGAGGTGAGATGTTTGCGTAAAGTTCTGGGCGTCTTTGGCGTTGGCGATAATAACCATATCAGCCGTCGCAGCTTTGGTATCGCCCGCCTGTTGATAACTGAGCTGCCACTGTTGATCACATGGCTCGATGTTATCGACCTTAGCCTCTAGGTGCACTTGAATATTGGGATGCCTGACCAGTGCTTTGCCGAGGGCCTGTGGATAAACCCAGCCCGCATTGGGAAAGAAGATCCCCGGGTAGTTGATCTTGGTATTCGCTAGCTGACTTGCTTGCTGTGCGTCTACACCCATGAGGATCTCTGGGCTGTAATGGTCGGCATCGATCAATTGCTGCTGGCGCTGTTGCTCTTTTTCATGGGTGGCGAGCTGCAGCACGCCACATTGTGCTCCTTGCACGTTATCGAATAGGTTTAACGTGTTTAACCAGCGGATGCTCTCAGCTAGGCCGCAGAGGTGAAACTGTCCAGCGACCGTTGGAGCAACGGGCGGTTTTGCGTAGAGTGCGCCTTGGCGATTGCCCGAGGCCTGCGTGCAGATATCGCTGGCTTTATCGTAAATGGCTACGCTGATACCGCGGCGCGCTAATGCGTAGGCGGTTGTGATACCGGCAAGTCCGGCACCAATAACAGCAGCGTGCTTGGGTTTATCCGTTTTTGGGGCTGCAAACCAAGGCTTGTCACGCTGTTGCAGCGGGCTGGCGGTTTTTATGCCGGTCAGCATCTCCCGTTTGTGGCCAAAGCCTGCTTGTTTACGCATACGAAAGCCAGCGGCCTCTAACCCGCGCCTTACAAAACCTGCTGCCGTAAAGGTTGCCACGCTGGTGTCTGGCGGACTTAAACGGGCCATCTCTGCAAAGAGTTCGTCACGCCACATATCCGGGTTTTTAGCGGGCGCAAAGCCATCTAAGAACCATGCGTTGACCTCTGTATCTAGTTTCGCAAACGCGGCGGCTGCATCGCCAATGCAGAGGGTTAGAGTGTAACGGTCGCCAAAATTGATACGGTGCATACCCGGTTGCAGCGGCGGAAATTGTGCAATGAGTTGCTTGGCATAGGGGTTATCAGGAAAGCTCTGTTCCAATGCCCGTGCCAGATCCTTTTTGTGCAGAGGAAATAGCTCGGTTGAGATAAAATGAAGCCGCTCGATCTGGAGTGCATGCTGCTCTATAAAAGCTAGAGTGTGCAAAAAATTGGCTCCGGTACCAAAGCCGGTTTCTGCAATGGTGAAAACAGGGCGCTGCCAGCTCGTTAAACGGGTGAGCAGCTGGTTACCATCGATAAAGACGTGGCGTGTTTCGGCTGCGCCATCGGCTGGGTTGAAGTAGATATCATCAAACAGATCCGAGTGCGGTTGGTTCTCTTTCCAGCTTAGGTTGGCGTTTTGCAGCTTCATAGTCGTTCGGTAGTTAAGTCAAAGGCGCATTGTAAATTAAGCGATTTGTTGGTGCGAATTTAACGGGGAGGTTTTGTGAAATACAAGGTATTGATCACCGGCGCTAGCGGTTATATCGGCGGTGCGCTCGTTGATCGCTTAGCGTCTAAACAGGCGGCTTGGCAGGTGGTCGGCAGTGTGCGTAAGGCGCTTGAGGCACCACTAGACAACGTCGAGTACTTTGTTACGGGTGATTTAGCAGGAGGGGTGGATTGGAGCCGCGCATTGCAGGGCGTTGATGTCGTTGTTCACACGGCGGGTCGAGCACATAAGTTATTGGCAGGCGAAACAGAAGATCAGTTTGATCGCATCAATGTGGGAGCAACCCAGTCATTGTTAGAGGCGGCAGCAAGCGCGGGAGTAAAGCGTTTTATCTTCTTAAGCTCTATCGGTGTTTTGGGTGAACGACACGCCGTTCCGGTGACCGAGAGTGCAGCACCTGCGCCGACCCAAGCATATGGGCGCAGTAAGCTACGTGCTGAACAAGCGGTGCAGGCGTTCTGTACCGAACACAGCATCGAGTATGTCATCGTCCGCCCCACACTGGTCTACAGCGCGGCGGCCCCCGGCAACTTTCGGCGCTT
>JAOXRV010000500.1 GCA_025800435.1 Cellvibrionaceae bacterium
CTGTTTACGGTTTCGGCTATTTTGCTGTTGGATACCTTGGCTTCGGCCGCCTCGGTGGGGGTGTCGAGTATTTTTTGGTGGCTGTTTTTAGGCCTGCTGTTTTTTGTGCCGTTTGGCTTAATCAGCGCCGAAATGGGTACCAGCTATCCGGAGCAGGGCGGGGTATACGCCTGGGTGCGCGATGCCTTTGGCAAGCGCTGGGGCTCGCGCGTGTCTTGGGCCTATTGGGTGAACACCGCACTGTGGAACCCGGCCATCTTTATTTTATTTGCCGGGGTGTTTAAGCAGATGTTTGCACCAGACCTGTCTTTGGCCTGGCAGATTGGTATCGGTATCGGTTTATCGTGGCTGGTGGTGTTAATTAATATCCTAACCCTAGATATCGGCACATGGGTGCCCAACCTGGGCGCCATTTTAAAAATAGTTATTTTTATCGCCCTAATATTTGGTGGCTTGGTGTATGTGCAAGAGCACGGCATGGCCAACGAGATCAGCCTGGCAACCCTGGCGCCTAGCTGGGGCAGCAGCCTGGAATATATTCCAGCGATTGTTTACGGCATGTTGGGCTTTGAGTTAATGAGTGCCAGCAGCGATGAAATGGAAAACCCCGCGCGGGATATACCCAAGGCTATCTTTTGGTCTGGCCTGATTATTTTAAGCTTTTACAGCCTTGGCACCTTCGGTGTGTTGGCCGCGGTGCCAGTGGCAGATGTAAATTTGGTTGAAGGCTTGGTCGACACACTCAATCAGTTCTATGCCGGCTCGGCCTTGGGGGCGGGCTTTGTCACTGTGTTGGGCGTGGCCGCTTTATACACCTTCTTTTCCAACGGCGTGACCTGGGCGCTGGGCTGTAACCGCGCCATGGCCGAGGCGGCCATTGAAGGCGAGATGCCCAAGCTGCTGGGCTATGAGCACCCTCGCCACGGCACCCCGGTGGGCGCCGCGGTGGCCCTTGGGCTGGTGAGCACGGCGGTATTATTGCTGTACGGTTTAATGGCCAGCAGTAATGAGGATTTGTTTTGGTCGCTGTTTGCCTTTAGTGCCGTCATTTTCTTTTTGACCTATGTGGGGATGATGCTGGCGTTTTTGAAACTGCGCCGGGTCGATGCCGACAAACCCCGCCCCTTCCGCGCACCGGCGGGTATGGTGCTGGCACTGCTGTGCTTAAGTGTGATTGTGTTGTCGATTGTGCTATTTATCTATGTGCCCGGCGAGGGCATGCAGTGGCCGGTACTGATTGGTACGCTGGTAACTTTATTGCTTGGCGAGGGCTTATTGCGCTTGGCGGAGAGAGAGCAGAGCTTTAACTGAGGCTTGGTCTTGGTCTTGGGCTCGGGGCTTCGGTCCCGAGCCTAAGGGGAAAGAGCCTCAATGTCATTAGTATTTACGCGTTACAAAGCTGGAATACTGTTTATTGTAGAGGTTTGTGGTGGGGGGTAGTTTCTGGGGGCTTGGGAGCCATGGATGGCGGACGAGAGCCCCAGGGATGGGTTTATGCGTCCCCCAGGAACTACCCCCCACCACAAACCTCGGTATCGAAGCCAAGAAGCCAAACACTAAAAAGCCCGGTGTGCGATGCACACCGGGCTTTTTAGTGTTTGGCTTTGGTGTCGTTATTCAAACAAACCAAAGGTAATTACGTGGTACCAGGGCCGTGATTTGGCTTTGGGCTCGCTGTCTTTGCTGGCGGGGCGGGCGCCGTCTTGGTGGGCGGGGTTAAATACCTCGCGGCTGTCAAAGCCCGGTGGGTCTTGTTTATCCAAGAAGCCCAGGGTCAGCTTGCTCATCCAGCCGCGTTCGCCGCCATCGGCGCTGAACTGGTAATTAAAACCGCCATCATTAGCCAGTGCCGGGTGCTGGGGGTAGTTGTCGCGCAGAATCAGCAGGGTGGAGTCGGCCAGCTCCTGCATGCCCAGGGCGTGATAACCCTGAATCATTACCGCCAGGCCATCGGGTACGGCCGGGGTCTTCTGGAAGTTTTCAACCACATAGCGGCCACGGTTGGTGGCAGCCACCAGGGCGCCGCGCTTAAAGTAGTAGTTGGCCACGTGAATCTCGTAGCGGGCCAGCAGGTTGCGCAGGTAAATCATGCGCTTCTCCGCATCCGGGGCGTAGGGGCTCTCGGGGAAGCGGGCGATCAGCTGGGAGAAGTAGGCGAATGAATCGCGCGCACTGCCCGGGTCGCGCCGGGTGAGGTCGGTGGGCAAAAAGCGCTCAAATAGGCCGCGGCCCTCGTTAAAGGAGGCCAGGCCTTTCATATAATAGGCGTAGTCAACATTGCGGTGCTGGGGGTGCAGGCGAATAAACCGGTCTGCCGCTGCTGAAGCCGCTTCAAAATCGGAGTTTTTATAGTAGGAGAAGATCAGCTCCAGCTGGGCCTGCTCGGCGTACTTGCCGAAGGGGAAGTTTTCTTCAAGCGCCTGCAGGGTTTTATTGGCGCGATCCCACTGGCGCGCGTTGAGCAATTTTTGCGCGGCTTCGTAGTACTGTCGTTCGGTGTCAAATTCGGGGGCTTGCTCTTCTTCCTCGTCCTGAAAATAGGAGCAGGCACTTAGGGTTAGTGCCAACAGTAGGCTTAAGACCAGTTTGGCCCCTCGGGCGGGGTAGTTATACATTGTTAGGCTCATTTGTGTTCTGTTTCTGACCGTTTATGTGTGATGGCGCTTGTGTAGACCGCGTCCCTAAAACCAAGCGTGTATTTAACCACAAGGGCAAGCCAATACCAATCACAGCCCCCATAATAATCATAGGCCTAAACCGCCGTACTGGCGACTTGTTGAGCAGTGTGTAACTTTTTAGCAATAGGCCCTGCTAACAGCGTAGAATAGGAAAGCTTAACCAGTGGTAAAAACACCCAGGATTGACAGCGGAATGAATGAAAATATCCCCGATGAGGCTGAATCGGAGCTTTGGGACGACAGTGATACCGGCGCAGAGCCCATCAGCCAGTCGGTTGATGCAACAGCTGTGGTCAGCGAGCAGTACAGTGGCCAGCGCTTAGACCAGGTGGCGGCGCAGTTATTTGGCGGCTTCTCGCGCTCTAAATTACAGGCCTGGATCAAGGGCGGTGAGTTGACCGTTAACGGCGCCCCCGCCAAAACCCGTGATAAGTTACTGGGCGGCGAAACCCTGGCGCTGAAGGCCGAGCTGGAGCAGCAGGGCGATTGGCAGGGCGAGGATATTCCCCTGGATATTGTCTACGAAGACGCGGCGATTATTGTCTTAAACAAGCCCACCGGGCTGGTGGTGCACCCGGCGGCGGGCAACCGCACCGGCACCTTGTTAAACGCTTTATTGCACCACTGCCCCGAGCTGATTAATGTGCCCCGGGCCGGCATTGTGCACCGTTTAGACAAGGACACCACCGGCCTGATGGTGGTGGCCAAAACCCTGCAAGCCCACACCGATTTGGTGGCCCAGCTACAAGCGCGCTCGGTGGCGCGGGAGTACGAGGCGGTGGTGCAGGGCACCATGACCGGCGGCGGCCGGGTCGAGGCCAATATTGGCCGCCACCCCCGCCAGCGTACCAAGATGGCGGTACTGCAATTTGGCGGCAAAGAGGCCATTACCCACTACCGCCTAGTGCAGCGTTTTAAGGCCCACACCCATATCCGCTTAAAGCTGGAAACCGGCCGCACCCACCAGATTCGGGTGCATATGGCCCATATCGGCTACCCCCTGGTGGGCGATGGGGCCTATGGTGGCCGCTTTAAAATCCCCAAGGGCATTGATAAACCCGCAGTAGAATTTTTGCGCAATTTTGGCCGCCAGGCCCTGCACGCGGCCCAGTTGGGTTTGATCCACCCCGTCAGCGAAGACTATATGGAGTGGCAGGCGCCACTGCCCGAGGATTTTTGCGCCCTACTGGATGAGCTAAAACGGGTCGATAGCGAACTATTATGATTATTCAGCCCGATATTGCCCTGCCGCCCCAGCTTGGCATTGCCATCAGCAGCCGCCAGGGTGGCAGCAGTAGCGGCCCCTATCGGGGCAATAACCTGGCACTGCACGTAGGCGATGATGCCCAAGTAGTCGAGGCCAACCGGGCCGCCCTGTTGGCGAGCTTGGACGGTGCCAATGCCATTGCCTGGCTCAACCAGGTGCACGGCTTAGAGGTGGTAGCGGCCGAGCCCGGCCAGCTGCCCAATGCCGATGCCAGCCACAGTTGCGAGGCGGGGCTGGCCTGTGCGGTGATGACCGCCGATTGCCTGCCAGTGCTAATTTGGCGCCTGGATGGCAGCGCCGTGGCCGCGGCCCACGCCGGCTGGCGCGGCCTGGCCGGGGGCATTATCAGCCGCGCGCTCAAATCCATCTCCGCTGGGCCCGGCGATGTTGGGGTTTACCTGGGCCCCGCCATTGGCCAGCGCCACTTTGAAGTGGGAGTGGAGGTATTAGAGGCCTTTTTTGAATCGGCCCAAAGCGCCGCCCAGCTAGAGGCCATCAGCGCCGCCAGCCAGCCTTCCCTAAAGCAGCCGCTAAAATACCACCTAGACCTCTACCAGCTGGCTCGTGCCGAGCTGTCCGAATACGGTGTTACCGAGATCTACGGCGGCGACGCCTGCAGCTACAGCGATACCGAGCACTGCTACTCCCACCGCCGCGCCCAGGCCGAGGGCCTAGCCGCCACCGGGCGTATGGCCAGCTTGATCTGGCGCAAGGCTTAAGGGGCAGCAATAAGGGTGGTGATCGGCTAATATAGGTAAGACGGTGAATGATGGTGACGATATGCAAAGCGCTAAGCAAGAAGTTCAAGAAATGCTGGTAAACCTGCCAGACGACAGTACTTTTGAAGATATCCAGTACCACCTCTATGTGTTGGAGAAGGTTCGCAGAGGCGCTGATCGCCTGGAGTCTGAGGGCGGAATCAGCCAGGAAGACGCAGAAAGGCGAATGTCACGATGGATTACCAAGTAATCTGGTCACCCGAGGCGCTCGATGATATTGATGATATTGCCGAATATATAGCCAAAGATTCACCTTTGTATGCCCAGTCCACGGTGGAGCAGATGGTGCTGGCTTCACGCAGTTTAAGTCGTTTGCCAATGCGCGGACGGCGAGTCCCAGAGCTTAACGATGACAGCTACCGAGAGCATTTTATTGCCAGTTACCGAATGATCTACAGGGTATTGGAAACTGAAGTTCAGGTACTTGCGGTTATTCACGGTGCGCGACTGTTGGGATCCATAGAGCGCTTCGATACCCCCTAGCGTTATTACGCCTACCGCCACGCCAGCTTGATCTGGCGCAAGGCTTAAACACCTAAGCTATTGAAATAATTCCCTTAAGCCCCACTTTATTATTAGCGGGGCAATCCCGATGCCCCTAGGAAAGGTTCACGCTCTGAATTGAGGTGGGCCCCATTCGGCAAGGCCATTGGCTTGCCCAACTAAAACGAGGTGACTATGCGCTTAGATCGCTTAACCAACCAATTACAAACCGCCCTGTCAGATGCCCAATCGCTGGCGGTCGGCCGCGACCATACCCAATTAGAACCCGTACACCTGTTAGCGGCCATGTTGCAGCAGCAGGGCAGTGCGGTGCGCCCGCTGTTAAACCAGGCGGGTTTTGATATTGCCGGGCTTAACCAGGCCATCGATAAAGCCCTGGGCGAGATGGCCCAGGTCAATAACCCCACCGGCGAAGTGCCCCCCTCCAGCGAACTGGTACGGCTATTAAACCTGGCCGATAAAACCGCCCAGCAACAGGGCGACCAGTTTATCGCCAGCGAGGCGGTGTTACTGGCCGCCTGGGCCGATGGCAATAACAGCCTGGCCAAGCTGCTTGAAGCCCACGGCCAGCGCCAGGCTTTAGAGCAAACCGTAAAAGCCGTGCGCGGCAATGAAACCGTGGACAACCCCGAGGCCGAAGGCAACCGCCAG
>JAOXRV010000523.1 GCA_025800435.1 Cellvibrionaceae bacterium
ACGCGCGCATCTCTCCCTGGTACTGGGCAATGCCTTCGGCCACAATCAGCTCGGCTTTTTTGGCCTCGTTCTCGCGGCTTTTACGATTCTCGTCAATCACCGAGCGCAGATCGTCCACGGTGTACAGATAGACATCTTGCAGCTCGTCTACCTCGGCCTCAATATCCCGCGGCACCGCAATATCCACCATAAACATGGGCTTGTGCTTGCGCTTTTTTAAGGCCGATTCCACCGCCCCCTTACCCAGCAGCGGCAGCTGGCTGGCGGTGGAAGAGATGACGATATCGGCGCGCTGCAATTGCTCGGGAATATCACTCAGCAAAATCGCCTCGGCGCTGGCGCCCCCGTTGCTGCCTACTTTTAATTCATCGGCCAGGGCCTGGGCCCGGGCCAGGGTGCGGTTGGCCACAATCAGTTTTTTAATGCCGTTGTTGTGCAGGTGTCGGGCCACCAGCTCGATGGTTTCGCCGGCGCCGATTAGCAGCGCGGTATCTTCTTTTAGATCGGAGAAGATCTGCTGGGCCAGGCTGACCGCTGCAAAGGCTACCGATACCGGGTTGGCGCCAATTTGGGTTTCGCTGCGCACCCGCTTGGCGATATTAAACACCTGCTGAAAGCCATAGTGCAGCCCCCGCCCCACCGTTCCGACCTCGGTGGCATAGGCGTAGGCGTCTTTCATTTGCCCCAAAATTTGTGGCTCACCCAAGACCAGGGAATCCAAGCCGGCGGCCACCCGCATCATATGCTCTACCGCCGCGCCATCCACCAGACTGTAGTGGTAGGGCTCTATTTGCGCGGCCGAAAGCTGGTGGAACTGGCCCAGCCAGCCAAGCAAGTCATCCGCACCCGCCTGCCCCCAGGTGTATACTTCGGTGCGGTTGCAGGTGGATAAAATAGCCGCCTCTTCCACCGCCAGGGCCTGGCATAGGCCGCGTAGCGCCGCCGCCTGAGTATCGGGCGCAAACGCCACCCGCTCGCGAATATCGACCGGGGCGGTATTGTGATTAATGCCAAGGGCCAGCAGCATGATGGGTTCTAAACTTAAACTTGGGAACAAACAGCCCGCTATTGTCTCTTAAAGCCGAGCCCAGCGCCACTTTGAGTTAACGCCGGCCGGGCACAGGCAGAAATAGAAATAACTGTTATAGTAAGCACAACCTGAACCTTGAGCATAAGCAGCACGTGTTAATCAATAAATCGACTATTGCCTTTGGCCTGGCCGCAAGCCTACTAATGAATGGCTGCAGCAACCAGCCCCAAGCCCCGGTGAGCGAACCGGCCCCAGCGCCGCTGGTCAAAGCAGAGGAGCCACTGCCAGCGGCCCCCTTTAGCCAGGACAGCCTGTACGCACTGATGGTGGCCGAGATGGCTGGGCGCCGAGGCGATATCGACCTGGCCCTGCGCAACTACCTTGAGCAAGCCCAGCAGACCCGCGACCTGGGTATAGTCACCCGCACCACCCAGATTGCACGCCAGCTGCGCCGCCCAATTGAAACCATAGAAGCGGTGGAACTGTGGCTGGAGCTGGAGCCCAACAGTGCCGAAGCCCTGTTTATCGCCTCCACCGAGCTGCTCAACGCCAAACAATACCTGCGCGCACTGGAGCACTCTATCACCCTGGAGCGGGCCCACAACCAGCCCCTATACCTAACCATTGCCAGCCGCGCCAGCGCCGATAACGACATCACCCTGCCGACCTTGGCCGAGCGTATGGCCAAGTTGCTGGCCGAGCGTGGCGAGGGCGATGACCCCGCCAATGCAGAGCTAATTACCGCCCGCGCCATTGCCCTGCAACGCAGCGCGCCAGAGCAGAGCCTGCAATTGGCGCGCCGGGCCCAGCAGCTAGACCCGGAGTTTATTACTGCGGCAATTGTCGAGGCTAAAACTCTGCAACAGCTAGAGCGCACCGACGAGGCCCGCCGCTACCTGCAAAAAAAGCTGGATAAACACCCCAATAACAAGCGCCTGCGACTGCAGTATGCGCGCCTGCTGGCCTATGAAGATCTGCCCCAAGCGGAGCGGCAATTCGCCGACCTGCACCAGCAGTACCCCAAGGACAAAGAGCTGCAACTGGCCTATGCCTTGGTGCTGTACGAGCTGGGCAAGGCCGATGCCGCCGAAGCCCAGTTTAACGAACTGCTTGATCACCCAAAAAGCTACTCCATGGCCAACTATTATTTGGGCCGCATCGCCATGGGCCGGGAGCAGCCCCAGGTGGCGCTGGGCTATTTTAATGAAGTGGAAGTAGGCAATTCCAACTACCTGCCGGCCTGGGTGTTTCGCAGCGACATCTTAGTGCAGCAGGGGCAGATAAAAGAGGCCCTGCAAATGCAGGTCGACTCGGCCCAGGCCTTCCCCGAGCTGGCCTCGCGCTTTTTGCTGGTCACCGTGGAATCCCTCAATCGCTTTGGCCAACGCAAGCTGGCGCTAGAGCTGCTCAACCGCGGCCTTGAGCAAGAGCCAGACAATCGCAAACTGCGCTACACCCGCGCCTTGAGCCTAGAAAAACAGGGCCAATACGACGCCATGGAGGCAGACTTTCGCCACCTGCTTAAACTCGACCCCGAGGATGCCTCGGCCCTAAATGCCCTGGGTTACACCCTGGCCAGCCGGGGCCAGCGCCTGCAAGAGGCCGAAGCGCTGATTAAACATGCCTACCAACTCGACCCCCAAGACCCTGCCATTATCGACAGCATGGGCTGGATCAGCTATCTACAGGGCCGCTTGGAGGATGCCCTAGATTATTTGCGCCGAGCCATGTCCATCTACCCAGACCCGGAAATTGCCGCCCACTTAGGTGAGGTTTTGTGGCAGCTCGGCCAGCGGCAAGAAGCCCTTAAAGTATGGCGCCAAGGGCTAGAGCTGGAGCCACAGAGCAAACACATCACCACCACAATGGAGCGGCTCAAAGCCAGCTTTGAGCCCTAATACAAGATGAAACCTTTTATTTTTGCCCTCTGCGCCCTGGCACTGGGCGCCTGTAGCAATATACCAAGCCCAAGCCACGAGCAGCCGCGCAGCGAGCAATTGGCGGCCATGGATAACTGGCGCCTGCGCGGCAAACTGGGAATAAAAAGCCCCGAACAAAGCGGCTCGGGTTTTATCGACTGGCGCCAACAGGGCGAGCAACTGCGAATTAAGCTCAGCGGCCCACTGGGCCAGGGCACGGTGATTATCGAAGGCAGTAACGGCCAACTGTCGCTGCAGCACAGCGAGGCGGCCGGCCCACAAAACCCAGTGCAGCTACTGCAGCAACATTACGGCTGGCAGTTGCCGGCGGGGGAACTGCGCCACTGGGTGCTGGGCCTGCCCGCCCCCAACAGCAACTACCAAGCCCAGTGGGACGATAAAACCGGGCTGCTGCAAAGCTTGCAACAGGCCCACTGGCAACTGCACTATAAGCGCTATACCCGCCATCGCACGCCGCTGCCAGAAAAACTGGTACTGGAGCGCGATACGGTCAAGTTGACCCTGATTATCAAACGGTGGAATTAGTGCCCCCAGCCCTGTGTTTGCCGGCTCCGGCCAAGCTCAACCTGTTTTTACATATCACCGGCCGCAGGCGTGACGGCTACCACCGGCTACAAACCCTGTTTCAGCTGCTGGATCACGGCGACGAGCTGGAATTTAGCCCCCGCAGCGACGGCCTGATCACCCTGGCACCCGAGTTTGCCGATATTGCCCTGGCCGACAATCTGGTCTACCGGGCCGCGCGCCTGCTGCAACAACACAGCGCCTGCTCACTCGGAGCCGATATTGTGCTGCATAAAAATCTGCCCGCCGGCGGCGGCATCGGCGGCGGCAGCAGCGATGCCGCCACCACCCTGGTAGGGCTTAACAAGCTCTGGCAAACCGGCCTTAGCGAAGACCAGTTGGCCGAGCTGGGGCTGACCCTGGGCGCGGACGTGCCGGTGTTTGTAAGGGGCCAGAGCGCCTGGGCCGAGGGTGTGGGCGAGCAGCTGCAAGCCATTGAATTAGAAGAGAAATGGTATCTGGTACTGGCCCCAGACTGCCACGTTTCGACGGCCGAGATTTTTTCCAATAAAGATTTGACAAGAGACACATCGGCCATTACAGTAGCGGCCTTTCTTGAGCAGGGTGGTCGAAATGACTGCCAGGCGCTGGTCTGCAAACTCTACCCAGAGGTGGCAGAAGCGATTGATTGGCTCGGCCAATTTTCACCAGCCCAACTGACGGGAACCGGCGCTTGTGTGTTTGCCAGCTTTACCAACCGGGAAGCGGCAGCGGAGGTTTTCAAGCAGAGACCGGCACACTTTAAGGGCTTTATTGCCCGCGGAGTTGCACAGTCACCGATCCGGGCCTATCTTTAGCTCAAGCTTTTACTGGGGTGTAGCCAAGCGGTAAGGCAGCGGGTTTTGATCCCGTCATGCGAAGGTTCGAATCCTTCCACCCCAGCCATCTTCCCTTACTTTCTCGCAGCCACCACTGCTTAGCAATCCGCGCCAAATGCCTGTTTAGCCTGGCTCAGACGCCCAAAAATCCACCTATTTTGCTTTTATCCCCAGGCAAAACAAGGTAGACTGCGCGCCCCTGATTTTGCCTGGACAGCACAGGTAACAGGCAAACCGTGTAGACCCAAAGGTAAACCCGAAGGAAACGCCGTGGCTGATTTAATGGTTTTTACCGGAAACGCAAATCCGGAACTCGCGAACAAGATTACTCAACGCCTGGGCATTCCCCTGGGCGATGCTACTGTAAGCCAATTCTCAGACGGCGAAATTGCAGTAGAGGTCAACGAGAATGTACGCGGCCGCGACGTATTTGTAGTGCAGTCCACCTGCGCCCCCACCAACGACAACCTGATGGAGCTGATCGTTATGGTGGACGCCCTGCGCCGGGCCTCGGCCGGCCGCATTACCGCGGTAGTGCCCTACTTCGGTTACGCCCGCCAAGACCGCCGAGTGCGTTCTTCACGGGTGCCAATCAGCGCCAAGGTAGTCGCAGATATGATGGTCGGTGTCGGCGTCGACCGGGTGCTGACCGTCGACCTACACGCGGAACAGATCCAGGGCTTTTTTGATGTGCCGGTGGATAACGTCTACGCCTCGCCGGTGCTGCTGGACGATATCAATCGCCAGAAGCATGAAAACCTGGTGGTGGTCTCCCCCGATATCGGCGGTGTAGTGCGCGCCCGGGCAGTGGCCAAGCAGCTGGATGTAGACCTGGCGATTATCGATAAGCGCCGCCCCAGCGCCAATGTGGCCGAAGTTATGAATTTGATCGGTGAGGTCGATGGCCGCACCTGTCTGCTGGTGGACGATATGGTCGACACCGCCGGCACCCTGTGCAACGCCGCCGCCGCCCTGAAAGAGCGCGGCGCCACCAAAGTCGTGGCCTACTGTACCCACCCGGTGCTGTCGGGCAACGCACTCAACAATTTAACTAACTCGACACTGGATGAAATGGTGGTCGCCGACTCCATTCCACTCAACCCCGAGATTAAAGCACTGGGCATTGTGCGCCAGTTGACCCTGTCGGGCATGCTGGCCGAAGCCATGCGCCGCCTGGCCAATGAAGAATCCTTGAGCGCAATGTTCCGCTAGAGCATTACACTCAAGCTACAACCTCGGCCCCGGCCGAGTTTTTTAACCCCGCTGTTTCTGGTCGCAAGAAACAGCGGAAGACAGATGAGGAATAATCATGTCTGACGATTTTAAATTAAATGCTTTACCCCGTGACGTTTCAGGGAAAGGTGCGAGCCGCCGCCTGCGTCGTCTGGAAAACAAAGTACCCGCGATTGTTTACGGCGGCAAGAAAAAGCCTGCCCAAATCACCGTTGCCCACAACGAGCTGATCAAGCACCTGGAAAACGAAGCGTTTTACTCGCACATTATCGAGCTGGACATCGATGGCAAGAGCGAGAACGTGATCTTAAAAGACCTACAGCGTCACCCCGCCAAGGCCTTGATCATTCACGCCGACTTCCTGCGTGTTTCCAAGACCAAGAAGTTCAAGACCACTGTACCGCTACACTTCATTAATGAAGATAGCTGTGAAGCAGTTAAGCTCCAGGGCGGCACCATCTCTCACAAGATGACCGAGCTGGAAATTACCTGTCTGCCAGCCGACCTGCCCGAGTTTATCGAAGTAGACTTTGCCAATGTTGAGCTGGGCGCGGTTATCCATATCTCCGACCTGAAGCTGCCCAAGGGCGTTGAGTCTGTGGCCTTAAGCCACGGTGACGACCACGACCTGCCAGTCGCTGCGGTGAACAAGCCCAAGAGCTCTGGCGCCAGCAACGAAGCCGAAGAAAGCGAAGACAGCGGCGAGGAAGCTGGCGAGTAATCTCCGGCCCCTGCCCACAAAAGCGAGCCCGCGGCTCGCTTTTTTTATGCCCCAAATTCCTATACGCAGGCGCAACCATGATACGGATGATTGAAACCCTGGCCTGGCTCAGCCTTATTAGCGCCCTCGGCGGCAGCGTCTACTGGGCCAGCCAAAGCCCAGCCGAACTCAACGCTGGCCTGTTTGTCGGCAGTTTATTTGCGCTGGTCAGTGCCGCAATTATTTACGCTTGCCGCAAAACCCGAGCCGGTGCCGATATTGGCGCCAAAGCCCTACCCGCCACTTTGGTGGCCTATCTTTTGGTATCATTGATCGCCTACCGCTGGCTCAGCGAACTGATTTAGCGCACCGATATAGAGAAACACACTATGGATACCCCCATCCGCCTGATTGTGGGCCTGTGCAACCCCGGCGCCGAATACGACGGCACCCGCCACAACGCCGGTGAAGATTTTGTCGACGAGCTACTGCGCCAATACGGCGGCAGCCTAAGTGCCGATAGCAAATCCTACGGCCGAGTAGGACGCATCAATATCGCTGGCCAGGATATTCGCCTACTGGCCCCCACCACCTTTATGAACCGCAGCGGCCAGTCGGTCAGCGCGGTGGCTAAATTTTATAAAATTGCCCCCGAGCAAATTCTGGTGGCCCACGATGAGCTGGATATGCCGCCCGGCACGGCTCGCTTTAAACACGGCGGTGGCCACGGCGGCCACAACGGCCTGCGCGATATTATTAAGGCCCTGGGCAACTGCAAAGAT
>JAOXRV010000839.1 GCA_025800435.1 Cellvibrionaceae bacterium
TAAGGGGTTCTGCGAGATGTAAGCTTGAGGGGTAGGGGGTGCTTTCGCAGTGACTAGGCTTCTGGATGAAACGGGGGCCAGCGCCTGGATGGCGCGCTTTCGGAATGGAGAAAGTGCCCCTACCCCTCAAGCTGGGTTTTATCCCCGAAGGCCTGGTCATAATTTTCCCCGGACAGTAGTGCGTGAAAACGGGGATCCATCTCGTTTTGTGCAGGATTAACCATAGATTCCCGTATTCACGGGAATGACGTAGACGGGCCGGTGGGGGATTCGGCACAAAAAAACTTAGTTTATACGTGGGCATGGATCGCCCCCGGGCATGGCTCTAACCCAGAGGCTGTTATATCATAGCGGCGCCCAAACCACCCCGGACACTTGAATTACCATGCTGCTGTTTGTCGATAAGCTCACCAATGTGGACTTTAGTTTTTTGCACCCCGACAGAGGCCTGCTGGGCGAGACCTGGCTGGCCAGTACCGAGCTGGACGGAGCCCTGGATGAAACGGGTATGGTGCTGGACTTTGGCATTGTTAAAAAGACCCTGCGCAACTGGCTGGATACCTATCTAGACCACTGCCTGCTGGTGCCCCGCCACAGCCCCCACCTTAAGATCATAGAAGAGGGCGAGGTAATTGAGCTGCAGTGGCGCTTTGGCCAGCAGCAGCTGTTGAGCTGTCGCAGCCCGGCCCAGGCCATTACCTTAATCGATGCCGAAACCGTTGATGCCGACAGTGTGGCGCGCTGGAGCATCGAACAGCTAAAAGCCCTGCTACCCGATACCATCGAGCGCTTGAGTCTGAGCTTTAGCGAGGAAGAAGGCATTAACAGGGCCGCCTTTTACCACTACAGCCACGGCCTAAAAAAGCACGATGGCAACTGCCAGCGCATTGCCCACGGCCATCGCTCGCGCATTGAGATATGGCGCGACGACGCCCGCGACACTCAACTGGAACACAGCTGGGCCCAGCGCTGGTGCGATATTTACCTCGGCAGCCACGAAGATTTGCAAGCCAGCAATCAAGGCCAGTTGAACTTTGCCTACACCAGCGCTCAAGGCCAGTTTGAGCTAAGCCTGCCCGAGGCCTGTTGCGAATTGCTCGATACCGATACCACGGTGGAATGGATTGCCTATTTTATCGCCACCACCCTAAAAGCCCAGCACCCAGATTCTGCCTTTATGGTAAAAGCCTTTGAGGGCCTGGGCAAAGGTGCCGTCTATAAATTATAAGCCCCGCCCAGGGCCGGCCTGACAATGACAGCGATGAGAAATTATGAGCGAGCACCTGCCCGATTCTAACCACCAAGAGCACACCCCCAAAGTACCCAGCCTGATCGATGCCCTGATACCCGCCGCCGTGTTAATGGCGCTGTTATCGGCCTCGGTCTACTTTTTTGGGGATGGCTCCTCCAGCGGGGCCAACCAAATCGCGCTGGTGCTTACCGCCGCCGTGGCCGCCATAATCGGCATTAAAAATGGCCACAGCTGGGAATCCATTGAAGAGGGTATTAAATCCGGTATCGTTATCTCGCTCAAGGCCATTATGATCCTGTTCTCAGTCGGCAGTTTAATAGGTGCATGGATACTATCCGGCACCGTGCCGGCGATGATCTACTACGCAGTGCAACTGCTCGACCCCTCCTGGTTTTACCCCGCCGCCTGTTTAATCTGTGCAATCGTGGCCCTGTGTATTGGCAGCTCTTGGACGGTGGCCGGCACCATTGGCATCGGCTTTATGGGCGCCGCCATGGGGCTAGACCTGTCGCTGCCCATTACCGCTGGCGCGGTAATCTCTGGTGCTTACTTTGGCGATAAAATGTCGCCCCTTTCAGACACCACTAACCTGGCCTCGGCCGCTGCCAATACCGACTTGTTTACCCACATTCGCCATATGGCCTGGACTACCACCCCGAGCTTTATTCTGGCCCTGTTGGCCTTTACCTGGATTGGGCGGCAACAGGCCGATGGCGGCAACTTAGATACCCTGGCCACCACCATTGCCGCCCTCGATAGCCACTTCTATATCAGCGCCCTATTGTTGGCGCCCCTGGCGGTGGTGTTTGGCATGGCTTATAAGCAGCTGCCAGTATTGCCCACCATCTGGGCCGGTATTGCCCTGGGCATTGTGTTTGCGCTGATTTTTCAAAACGATGTGGTGTTGGCCATGGGGGCGAGCGAGGGCCTGGGTAATGGCCTGGCCCTGCTAAAAGGCTGCTGGGTTGTGCTGTTTGACGGCTACCAGTCCCAGACCGGCAATGACAATATCGATGACCTGCTGTCACGGGGTGGCATGAGTTCTATGCTCAATACGGTGTGGCTGATTATCTGCGCCATGATCTTCTCGGCGGTGATGGAAAAAACCGGCATCTTGGCTCGCCTGGTAACCAGCCTGATCGGCCTGGCCTCCAGCACCGGCAGCTTGATCTTTACCACGGTTTGCACTGGCATTGGTGTCAACCTGGTGTCATCTGATCAATATATCGCCGTGGTTATCCCTGGGCGCATGTATCAATTGGAGTTTAAAAAACGCGGCCTGGCGCCCCAGAACCTGTCCCGCGCCATTGAAGACAGCGCCACCATTACCTCGCCCTTGGTGCCCTGGAATACCTGTGGCGCCTTTATGGCCGGCACTCTCGGCGTGGCCACCCTGGCCTATCTGCCGTTTTGCTTTTTTAACCTGATTAGCCCGCTGATGACCAGCCTCTACGGGTTTTTGAACTTTAAGATTACGCCTTTAAAAAGCGCTTAGTATTCATAAGGTTATCCATACAAATCAATTACTTGGCAGGCACCGGGGCGGTTCTTGACCCATATCAACACCCCCCATCGCGGCTGACCGATAATAGGCGTAAACAAAGACCTAACATCAACTAGCCGAGGATCCCCCATGGAAATTGAAAAGCACGATTTGGTCCACGAACTGCCCGAGTACCGCGATCAAATTCACGATCTAAAAATGAACAACCGTCACTTCGCCAAGCTGTTTAAGGAGTACCACGAGCTGGATCACAGCGTACGCAACCTAGAGCAGAACGACTCCCCCACCACCGACGAGCATATGGAAGAGTTGAAAAAACAGCGCCTGCATTTAAAAGATGAAATGTACGCGATGCTGCAAAAAGCCTAAACTGCTTCTGCCGCTTTAAGTAAAACGCCCCACGGGGCGTTTTTTTTCGTTTGAATTTTTTCAAAAACTTAACAACAGCCAAACCTGCTAAAAAAAATAAAATAAAAATATCAGAATTTAGTAGTTTCTCCTGATTCTTTCATCCATACAGCGCTATAAAATTCCAGTCCAATTTCGCCACGAATAGCCAATAAAAAACAACTGGCACAACCAGTTAGGTTGAGAAGTTAAAGTGAACCAGTAATGAATGGCACCGGTAAAAACACGGCGAAAGGAGTAGTAATTAACACGTTTACAATGGG
Source organism: Cellvibrionaceae bacterium (assembly GCA_025800435.1). Classification (GTDB taxonomy): domain Bacteria; phylum Pseudomonadota; class Gammaproteobacteria; order Pseudomonadales; family Cellvibrionaceae; genus Pseudoteredinibacter. The sequence continues at coordinate 3,428 of JAOXRV010000839.1, forward strand.
AAAACACAATGAAAAAGCAACTTGGACTGTCAATCCTCCTCGCATCATTAGCCACACCTGCAATGGCCGATTCCGGTTTTTTTGTCAGCGGTGACATGGGCCTGTTTTATGTCTCCTCTGAGAAAGAGTACGACGCCGTAACCGATACCGTTGAAAAATGGGATTCAATTCGAGAAGTGACCTTTGCCGGTGGCATTGGCTACCAAATCAACGACTACTTTGAAGTCGAGCTGGGCTACCGCGACTTTGGCACTGACGACGACGCCACTTCAACCTACAGTAACTTGAATATTGGCGCCCCCATCGCCGAGAACCTGCGCCTTTACGGCATTTTGGGCTATCAGCGTATTCGCGCCAAGGACGATATTCTAGTGGACGATGAGTTCCAGAGCGCGATGCTCGATGATGACGAGTGGTTCTGGGGCCTGGGCATGGCTTTTAAAGCTAACGAGAACTGGGATGTGCGCTTTAAATTGCTGTCTCACGATGCTGGCAACAACCCTCTGAGTTTGTCTTGGGGCGCTAGCTACCGCTTCTAAATCAATGTTTACAGCGGGCGCCAAGCGCCTGCTGTAAATAATAAGCCAGCAATTTTTTACTAGGGCACCCTAGACAAACTATTCAAGACTCCTTTCAACTTATTCATTGTTTTGGCTTATTTGTTACTTCGCTCCCTTCTCTAAAATAGTTCCCTCATAACCACAAAACGTAAGCAATAGTTTTTGTGTTATGAAAGGGATTAAAAATCAAAACTACTTGGATTGGAGCACAATCATGAAAAAGCAATTAGGTCTTTCTTTATTACTTGCATCTATCTCTAGCGCCAGCATGGCTGATAGCGGCGCATTTCTTAGCGCCGACGTTGGTGCTGCGGACCTCGACGGTAACGCAACCGAGTTCACCTACGCGATTGGCGGTGGTTATCAATTTAACGATTACTTCGAGGTTGAACTGGGGTATCGTGACTTCGGCACCGACGATGACGGTCGCTCTTTTTTTGGCAATCTAAACATTGGCGCGCCAATTGCGCAAAATAGTCGGGTTTTTCTGATCGTCGGTTACCAGCAATTTCGCTTTGATGAAACCAGCTTCATTGATGGCAGCACCTATAGTGAAACACACAACACCCACTTAATCGGGCTGGGCTTTGCCCATAAATTCAACGACCAACTCAGCTTGCGTTTGAAGGCTCAAGCCCATGGTGACAGCAACCGAGTTAAAACCTACTCGGCGGGTTTGGCCTACCACTTCTAATCACAACGCTATACCCCCAAAGCCAGCACTGGCTTTGGGTACCCCTAGCATCTCCCCCCACTTCTGCTAAAATCCCCCCTCTAGAACCCCCGCAGCTGGGATTTTGCCCTTCCCGCGGCCTCTCTAGCGCCCCTAAACCCCTTAAATAATAGTGAAACCAAAGAGTACAGGACATCAGATATGAGTCTTGCGGATAAAGTATTAGCCGTTAATAACGACCTTCCCATTCGCACCGATGAGCCCATCCACAGCGGCAAGGTGCGCTCCGTCTACTGGCTGACCGCCGCCGACAGCCGCCGCCTGATCGAGCAAAAGGGCTATGATGTGGCCCCGGATTCGCCCCTGGCGATTATGGTGATCAGCGACCGCATCTCGGCCTTTGAGTGTGTCTGGCACGGCGAGGGCGATATGCGTGGTGTGCCGGGCAAGGGCGCGGCGCTCAACGCTATTTCCAATCACTGGTTTCAGCTGTTTAAAGAGCAGGGCCTGGCCGATAGCCATATTCTGGATATCCCCCACCCCTTTGTGTGGATTGTGCAAAAAGCCCGCCCGGTAATGATCGAGGCGATCTGTCGCCAATACATCACCGGCTCCATGTGGCGCAGCTACAGCAAAGGTGAGCGCGAATTCTGCGGCAACACCATTGCCGATGGCCTGGAAAAAGACAGCAAGCTGCCCGAGCTGCTGATCACCCCCTCCACCAAGGGTATTCTCAAGGGTATTCCCGGCGTGCCCGAGCAGGACGATGTAAACATCACCCGAACCAATATCGAAGATAACTATAAAGCTTTTAATTTTAATAGCCTGGACGATATCGACCTGTACGAGAAACTGCTGGGCGAAGGCTTTGATGTGATCAGCGCTGAACTGGCCAAGCTGGACCAGATCTTTATCGACACCAAGTTTGAGTTTGGCTATGTCACCGACAAGGCCGGCCAGGAAAAGCTGATTTATATGGATGAGGTGGGCACCCCCGATTCCTCACGTATCTGGGATGGCCCCGCCTACCGCGAGGGCAAGGTGGTGGAGAACTCCAAAGAAGAATTTCGCCAGCTGCTGCTCAAGCACTTCCCCGACCCGGACATTCTGCTCAATAAAGAGCGCATGGACGAGCGTAGCGCCCTGGCCCGCGACAATGCCCTGCCGACCGAGATTTTGATGCAGGTTTCCAACACCTACCTCAGTATTGCCGAGAAGATTACCGGCGAAAAGCTGACCTTGTCGGATAACCCCAAGGCCGAGATTATCGAAATACTAAAAGACCAGTACGGCCTGATCGACTAATCGCCGCGCTTACTTTATCTCACTGGGGTGCAAACGCAGCTCCGCCTCACTGGCCTGTTTCGACAGGCCAGTGTAGCTTGGCCCCCAGCCCGCCAGAGCACTGACAAAGGCCAGCAGTAAAAATAAGCCCAAGCCCGCAAAGCCTATTTTAGCCCAGCGCTCAAACATTATTTCCCGGGGCGGAAAGCGGCTCATACTGGCCAGCATAGTAAACACCAAACCGACGCCACCACAGCCCAAACCCAGGCCCACCAACAAGGCATCCAACCCGCTTATGGTAAACGACTTGGCCCCAGGCACATCGTTAAAGGTCGGCAGCAATAGCTGGGCAGCCACCGCCGCATAAGCCCCATAGGCCAGCAGCGCCAGCCCGAGCAACAACACTAATATTCGTACTAATAACATATCATCGAAAGCCCCGGCCACGGCGGCCGCCATGATGCAGCCCCACTATAAAACATAGTGTGGCCTTAAGTTCAGAATTCAAGCGGATAGTATCAGAACTTCAGATGGTGCCGGCTTACCGTCATTCCCGTGAAAACGCACTACTGTCCGGGGAAAAT
>JAOXRV010000569.1 GCA_025800435.1 Cellvibrionaceae bacterium
AACTGTTAAACACAAGCCCGGGCCGCCTAGGCGCCGCCGGGAACTGGTTGATAAAACCACAAAAAAGCCCAGCTACTTATGTAGATGGGCTTTTTTGTCTTTTGGCATAGTCAAATGTTAGCTTTACTAAGTTCTTAAGCAGGTTTCATTATAAGAAACCCACTTAAGCGGCTAACGCTGACACACCTTTAGATAGAAGCTAGCAGCTCGTTAAACAACTTGCTGGGGCGCATCGCGGCGGAAGTTTTGCCCTCATCCATGCGGTAGTAGCCGCCTAAGTCCATCGCCTCTCCCTGGGCGTCGTTTAGCTCGTTAACAATCGCTTCTTCGTTGTCAACCAAGGACTTGGCCAGGGGCGCGAACATGGCCTGTAGCTGGGCATCATCGCTCTGCTCGGCCAGGGCCTGGGCCCAGTACATGCTCAGATAGAAGTGACTGCCTCGGTTATCCAGCTCGTTAACCTTGCGCGATGGCGATTTATTTTCATCCAGAAATACACCATTGGCTTTATCCAGGGTATCGGCCAGCACCTTGGCCTTGGCAATATCAAAGGTATCGGCCAGGTGTGCGAAGGACTCAGACAGGGCCAAAAACTCACCCAGGGAATCCCAGCGCAAGTGCCCCTCTTTTACAAACTGCTGCACGTGCTTGGGGGCGGAGCCACCGGCACCGGTTTCAAACAGGCCACCGCCGTTCATCAGCGGAACAATCGACAGCATCTTAGCACTGGTGCCCAACTCCAAGATTGGGTACAGATCGGTCAGGTAGTCGCGCAACACGTTACCGGTTACCGAGATGGTGTCTTCGCCACGACGGATACGCTCAAGCGAAAACTTGGTTGCCTCAACCGGTGACATAATCAGTATTTCCAGGCCGTCGGTATCGTGCCCCTGCAGATAGGTGTTTACCTTTTTAATCAGCTCGGCATCGTGGGCGCGGTTTTCATCCAACCAGAACACAGCCGGGCTGCCGGTGGCGCGGGCGCGGTTAACGGCCAGCTTCACCCAGTCGCGGATTGGGCCATCTTTTACCTTACACATACGGAAGATATCGCCCTGCTCCACTTCCTGCTCCAGCAGAGTTTCGCCCTTGGCATCGATAACCATAATGCGGCCGCGGCCGGGGGCCAGGAAGGTTTTGTTGTGGGAGCCGTACTCTTCGGCTTTCTTCGCCATCAAACCAACATTAGAAACACTGCCCATGGTGGCCGGGTTAAAGGCACCATTGGCCTTACAGTCGTCGATCACCGCCTGGTAAACACCGGCGTAGCAGCGGTCGGGAATCACCGCTTTGGTATCGTGCAGCTCACCGTCGGGGCCCCACATTTTACCGGAATCACGAATCATGGCGGGCATGGAGGCATCCACAATAATATCGCTGGGCACGTGCAGGTTGGTAATGCCTTTATCGGAGTTGACCATGGCCAGCTCGGGGCGCGAGTGATACAGCTCTTGAATATCCGCGCGAATGGCCTCTTGTTGAGCCGGACGCAGATCTTTGATTTTGGTGTACAGATCGCCAATACCGTTGTTGACATCCACACCCAGGTTTTCCAGCAGCTCGCCGTATTTATCAAAAATGGGGGCGTAGTAGGCTTTGACCATATGGCCGAACATAATGGGGTCCGAGACCTTCATCATAGTGGCTTTTAAGTGCAGCGACAGCAGCACTTCATCTTGTTTGGCATCTTCGATTTGGCCGGCAAAGAAAGAGCGCAGCGCCGATACATTCATAACCGCACTATCGATCACCTCACCCACCAACACCGGGGTCTTTTTACGCAGCACTTCAACCACGCCGTTATCGCCAACGTATTTGATAACCACATTGCCCTTGGCCTGGCACACGGTGGATTTTTCGCTCTCGTAGAAGTCACCGTGGCTCATATGGGCGATGTGTGATTTAGAATCGGCGGTCCACTTGCCCATGCGGTGACTGTTCTTTTTGGCATAGGCTTTAACCGAGGCTGCGGCGCGGCGGTCGGAGTTACCTTCGCGCAGCACCGGGTTTACCGCACTGCCCTTAACGCTGTCGTACAGGGCTTTAATTTTTTCCTGCTCGCCATCGGCGGGCTCTTCTGGGTAATCGGGCAGCGGGTAGCCTTTGGCCTGCAGTTCTTTAATGGCGGCGGTCAACTGGGGTACCGAAGCGGAGATATTCGGCAGCTTTACAATATTGGCCTCGGGGGTCTCACACATACGGCCGAGCTCAGCCAGATCGTCGCTCTGGCGCTGTTCTTCTGGCAGATAAGGGGATAAGGTAGCCAAAATACGGCCCGCCAGCGAAATATCGCGGGTTTCTACATCAACGCCGGCTTTTTTGGCGAAAGCTTGAACAATAGGCAACAGTGAAAAGGTGGCAAGGGCGGGGGCTTCGTCGGTGAGGGTATAGATAATTTTCGGTGTCGAGGACATTGTAACTCCCTTAGCGTAATGGCATTGGCATTTTACAGAATTCAGCCTGGGGCTCGGTCGCAGTGACCAGATCAAAAACAGCTGTTCTTTTAGCGGCGGCGATAATACCACCAGACAGGCTCCAGGTATAGGTGGTAAAATTACAACAATAGTCGATAGTGCGTGTTTTATGGCTCAAATCATCTTATTTAACAAACCTTACGGGGTGCTCAGCCAGTTTACTGACAGCGCTGGCCGCCCCACCCTGAAGAACCACCTAGACCAGTACCGCAGCCACTACCCGGCCGGGCGCCTAGATCAAGACTCGGAAGGGCTGCTGCTGCTGACCGACAGCGGCGCGCTACAACACCGCATCACTGACCCTAAGCATAAGCTGGAAAAAACCTATTGGGTACAAGTAGAGGGAATCCCGACGCCAGAATCTCTCCAACGGCTGCGCCGGGGCCTAGAACTGAAGGACGGCCCCACCCGCCCAGCCAAGGCCGAGCGTATCCCCGCCCCAGCGGGCCTGTGGCCGCGTCAACCACCGATCCGCGAGCGCGCCCAGATTCCTACCAGCTGGCTGCAAATCTGCATCAGCGAGGGCCGCAACCGCCAGGTGCGGCGCATGACAGCGGCGATTGAGCACCCCACCCTGCGCTTGATCCGGGCCGCTATTGGCCCTTGGCAGCTGGGGCAACTGCTACCCGGGGAACACAAGCTAGAACAGGTACACATGCCCCAAGCCAGCCCCCCAAAGGGGGCGAAAATAGCCAACAAAATACCGCGCCAGCGATCGAACCAACGGCGAAGATGACAGATTTTTGTCATAAAACTACAAGAATCAGGTGCAAACTACACAATGAGCGAGATGCCCCACCCCACGGTTGCCACTATTATTGAACGTGATGACAAATTTTTACTGGTTTACGAGTGGCGCAATGGCCACCTGCTGTACAACCAACCCGCCGGCCACCTGGAGCCGGGCGAAGGTTTGATTGAAGCGGCCTGCCGCGAAACCCTGGAAGAAACCCGCTGGCAGGTGCAGATAAGCGCCTATCTGGGGGTCAGCGTGTATCTGGCCCCGGCCAATGGCGTGAGCTATGTGCGCCACAGTTTTATCGGCAGCCCGCTGCGAGAGCACCCCGAGCTGCCCCTGGATAAGGGCATTGAGGCGGCCCACTGGCTCAGCTACGAGGAAATTGTAGCCCTTGGCGACCAACTGGCCAGCCCCCTGGTGCTGCAAGATATCGAAGCCTATCGCGCGGGACACCGCTACCCTCTGGATATGGTGCGCTGTAACCTAACCCCAAATTAGACAGCCACAGCCCCCCTTAGTAGAATGCGCGGCCCCAACCCCTAGAGCGAACAGCAAAGGCGATACAGACCCTATGAGCCCCATGACCCCAGCCAATCAGCCCACCGGTGACAGCAAGGTGATCGTCGGCATGTCCGGCGGGGTGGATTCCTCGGTATCGGCCCTATTGCTGCAACAACAG
>JAOXRV010000572.1 GCA_025800435.1 Cellvibrionaceae bacterium
GTATGGTGAGCAACGTATTGGCGTTACAAGCGTTATATCAGGCGACTGCGCCGATCAGTATCAAAGGGTTGTTACATAGCGTGGATGCCCTGCTGGCTGCCGCGATCAGTGAGCAGTTTGCTGCGGCGCTAGCGGCTTTGCAGGCGGTACCGCAGGTTGAAGGTAAAGCCATATCTAAGGATGCCTACGATCAGCTTAAAGTAGCTGAACGTGCACTGCGCACGCTGCAGAACTCCCTGCTGGTTGCCACGCGTCAGTTGGATATCCAGTTAGGATTTAATAGCCGTGATGGAGATTAATCGCCGCGCCTTCTTAGGGCTTTTGACAGCTGCGGGGGCTGCGGCAGCAATGCCTGCGCTTGCAAACCAGAGCCGAGCACTCCCTGGTGTGTATGCATCGGCTAGTCGTGGTGAAGGTGGCCATTACTATCTGAATGTTTTGGCGCAAGACGCGTTACGCGTCACCCATCTGCTACCTGAGCGAGCTCATCAGGTGCTTTTTCATCCTCAGCAGCCTTGGGTTATAGCGGTGGCACGCCGCCCCGGTACATTTATCGATATTGTCGATTATGATAGCGGCCTGCTGGTGAAACAGATCATGCTTGCTAAGGGCCACTATCTTTACGGGCATGTTCAAGTGACCGCTGATGGCCGCTACCTGTTAACCACAGAAAAACACCCCGACCAGCAGGAGGGGCAGGTGGTTGTGCGCGACTTACTCGCTAATTTTGATGTGGTGCAGCGGTATTCGACTGGCGGTATCGGGCCCCATGAGTTAAAGCTCACTGCGGATCAATCCGAGGTAGTGATTGCCAATGGCGGCATTTTGACCGAGGGCCGTGAAAAGCTGAATCTCGAGACGATGCAACCATCATTGGCCTATCTCAACTTAGCCAGCGGTAAGATTGTTGAGCAAGTGACACTGGATG
>JAOXRV010000575.1 GCA_025800435.1 Cellvibrionaceae bacterium
AGTTAACCACCGCCAGGTTCACGCCGGCGGCAGTGGTGATAGTGCGCAGGGAGGTCTCGCCATAGCCACGCTCGGCAAACAGCACACTGGCGGCATCCAGGATGCGTTCTACGGTTTCTTTTTGAGCCATGCCTACTTCCAACAGTCATTAGGGGGCTGAAAATACTGAGCCCACCGGACCTTGTCAAGGGAGCTGACAGCTTCCCCTTCGCAATATTTTGTGCCTTTTTTTAGACAATCTTATTCTGTAGACAGTCCCCATTAGAACGGTTTTTTTTAAACAAAAATTTTCCTTTTATCTCCGGCCAGTAAAACTCTAACAAAATGAATCAATTAGAAAGCAGCGGCCCCTCAGCTATGATCGGCATCAAACAATGGCGCCAAAAACCATGATCTTAAACACTGTACATGGCCTACCACCGTGGTATTTTGCGTGTAAAAGAGAAACCAATCTAACTAAAAGCAGCAGTACGGAGGTAGAGCCCCATGGCAAGCCAACTCCCGATTATTGGCGACTGGTATAACGATCTGGCAATGGGCCAGATATTTGAAGTGGTTGCCATCGACGATCAGGCCAGCACCATTGAGATTCAATATGTCGATGGCGGCTTGAGCGAGTACGACTATGAATCCTGGGGCCAACTGGCGATCGGCCCGGCCGAAGCCCCCGAGGACGCTTCGGCCGGCTACGAGATGAGCCAAGAAGACTCCTATCTAGGCGATGAAATCATGGTGCCCAATAGCGGCACCGATCCCCTGGGCAGTATCGAGCCCGAATCCTTTGCGGACTTTGACGATTTCTAAGCCAAAGTGCTTGCCCGCCGCCCTCGGTGGCGGGCCTCTCCTGAAGTCCGTGGACTTATTGCTAGCGTCCCTGTTAAGCTGTTACCGCTTTAATCAACGGTGCGCAGCAATATCCTCAGATGATTATTATACCCACCGAAAAGCGGCTAGACTGGCGCCGCCCGCCCCTGGCCGTACTGGGCCTGTTACTCCTGAACTTAGCGGTATTTGGGCTCTACCAAAGTGCCGATTCCGGCAAGTTTGAGCGCGCCTACCAACTCTACAGCCAGCATCAGTTTGTGGACTTTGAAGCGGCGGCCTACCTCGATTACCGCAAACAAAATGGTATTTTGCAAAGCGACCCGGAACTATACCGAGAGCTAAGCCAGATCTACGATAACGAGCCGGCAGAACTGGCCAGCACCATCATGCTAGACCTGAACTTTAGCGCCCACCTGGCGACCCAGCAGGCCCAGTGGATACCCAAACAGAAGCGTGACGACTGGCAGCAGTACCGACCCTTGGTAGACCAACAAATTGCCACCCTCAGCAGTATCAGCCTGGGCCTGATTCCTGAGCAGATGAGCCTTGTCACCCTGCTGAGCCACCAGTTTTTGCACGGCGGCATTATGCACCTGCTGGGCAATATGGTGTTTTTACTGATCTGTGGTTTTGCGGTAGAGGCAGCCCTGGGTTCGCTGCGGTTTTTACTGTTTTATATGATCAGCGGTGTCGGTGCCGGCTTGTTGTTTGCCCTGCTGGAGCTGTGGGCCAATCGCGGTGGCGTGCCCCTAGTTGGGGCCTCTGGTGCTATCTCTGGGGTGATGGCCATGTACCTGGCGCTGTTTCGCCTGCGCCGAATCGAGTTTTTCTACTGGGTGTTGATATTTATTGGCTATTTCCGCGCCCCGGCCCTGCTGATTCTGCCCATTTACCTGGGCAAAGAACTGCTTTACTGGCTGGGGGATGATAATGCCAATATCGCTTATATGGCCCATATCGGCGGCTTTATTGGCGGTGCTGCCCTAGTCGGCCTGACCCTGTGGCAAAAGCCCGAGGCCATCGATGAAGATTATTTGCAAGAAGACCAGAGTATCGACCCCAGGCGCGAGAGCCTGGCAGCGGTGCTGGAACAGATTGAAGCCACCCAGTTTGCCTCGGCGCTGAAAAAACTCGACGCCCACCAACAGCAATTTGGTGCCTGCCAGCAGCTCAAATTTATGCGCGCCAATTTACTGCAGCTCAGTGGCGGCGAGGCTTGGCTGCAGGCCTGCCAGGAGGTGCTGCTGAGCAATGGCCGCGAACCGGAGCTGGCGCGCAACCAACTGCGCCTGTGGCAGCGGCTGGACGGCGAACAGCGCCAGCTACTCGACCAACAACAACGCAGCCAACTGGCACTGCGCTGGCTCGCCGCCGAGCTGCCCGACAGTGCCGAGGCGATTGCCCTGGAGCTGATTAAAGCCAAAAGTCAAACCGCCATGCTGAGCAAGCTGTTGGGCCAACTGGCAAACTTTTACCGCGACTGTGACAACCCGCGCAAGCAAGAATTTTTTGAACAGGCCTTAAGCGCCGCACTTGCCCGCCAGTAATGAGCACGCTATCACTACCATGAGTTATTGCCGCTACCACCCTAATATTCACGCCCGCTTCTACTGCCCCAATTGCCACTACCTGGCCTGTAGCGAGTGCGTGGACGAAGTGGATAGCTATGGCCCTAATCAGGCGCGCTGTTTTCACTGCAAAGAGCAAATGGACTTTTTAGGCGGCGCCGGCGGTATCGAGCCCTTTTGGCGACGCTTCGGCCAGGCCTTTCGCTACCCGCTACACAGCAATGCCCTGTGGGTACTGGGTATCAGCACCGCAATTACCCTATTGGGCTGGGTGATCCCGCTGTTGGGGCTATTGGCGACCGCGTTTTTATACAAATATTGCTTTAGCTGTTTAGAGCGAACCGCCCACGGCCAGCTGCAGGCGCCCCAAGTTGTCACCGCTACCAGTGGTGGCTTGGTGTTACTGCTGCAAATCGTGGGCATACTGTCGCTGGCGGTTGGCAGCGTGGTTGTGCTGGCTGCTCAGCTCAGTCCCGCGCTCGGCATTATCTGGGCAATCTTCGTTACCCTGGCGCTGCCGGCGGCGTTTATGATTTTGGCCATGAACCAAGACTTTGGCCAGGCAGTCGACCCGCGCAAACACTTGGAACTGATCGGTGCCATGGGCCCCGGCTATTTTATTTTATGGCTGCTGCTGTTGATCATGAGCAGCTCGGTGGGCGCGCTGCAAATACTGATTGGCGAACATTTTCTGTTATTTGGCTACACCGCCTCGGTACTGGTCTCAAGCTACTACGCCATAGTGATGTTTCACCTGATGGGCTACGCCATCTTCCAGTACCAAGACAAGCTCGGCTTTAGTGCCCAGGAGCAGACTGGCGAGTTTAAAAAGCGTGGCGATAAACAGCGCCTAAAAGCCAAGGCCGGCATGCTGTTAAAGGATGGCGAATACGAACAGGCAGCTAACCTCTACCACGACTATCTGCAAAAACAGCCCCGCGACAGCGAAATTAACGAGCTACTGTTTAATTTGTTAGTAGCCACCAGCTCGGCCGACGCGCTGGGCAAATTCGCCGAGCAGTATTTTAACTACCTGTTTGTCAGCGAGCAGCTGTTTAAAGTCAGCAGTAACTACAGGCGCCTATTACAGCTATTGCCCAACTACACACCCAGCTCGCACCGCTTGCGCAGCCAGCTGGCTGAGCAACTTTACCAGCTGGGGGATTTTAAAGGCGCAGCCCGCTTGCTGAAAAACTACCACCAAAATTGCAGCAACCGCGCGCAAGTGATTGAGGCCTACCAATTAATGCTGCAGTGCCTTAATCAGATTCCAAAAACCGAAGCCCTGCGACAGCAATACCAAAATTATATCGACAAGCTTGTAGCGGCTATGCAAAGCGAGCCATAGTATTGAGCCGCAGATATACGCCTTGGGCCCGCTTAACGTTAACGGTTAATACCGTAATCGGCGCCGTAGTTGTCCACCACAAAATCAATATCCTTATCGCCGCGACCGGATAAATTGACCAAAATCTTACCATCCACTTGGCCGGCCAGCTTAATCGCCTGGGCGATGGCGTGGGCGGATTCGATCGCCGGGATAATGCCTTCGGTACGGGACAACTCGAAGAAGGCATCGATGGCTTCTTTATCACTGATAGGGTGGTAGTTCACCCGTCCGGCATCTTTTAGATAGGCGTGCTGAGGCCCCACTGAGGGGTAATCCAGACCGCTGGCGACCGAGTAGACCTCTTGGGGTTCGCCGCCGGCATCTTGCAGCATATAAGATTTAAAGCCGTGCATCACACCGGGCTGGCCCTTGGTGATAGAGGCGGCGTGCTCGCCCTCTTCTTCCAAACAACGGCCAGAGGGCTCAACCCCGTGTAGGGCCACTTGGCTGTCATTTAGAAACGCGGTAAAAATACCCATGGCATTAGAGCCACCGCCCACGCAGGCCACAACATGGTCGGGCAGGCCACCGGTTTGGGCCTGCATCTGCTGGCGTGCCTCATTGCCGATAATCGACTGAAAATCGCGTACCATCATGGGAAATGGGTGGGGGCCAACCACCGAGCCAATGGCGTAAAGCTGGCTGATGGGGTCTTGCAAATAGGCCTCAAAGGCCGCATCCACCGCCTCTTTTAGGGTTTTGCGGCCGTGGGTGGCAGGAATCACCTTGGCACCTAGAATATGCATACGCACCACATTGGGGTGCTCTTTGGCGATATCCACCTCGCCCATATAAATATCACACTCCAGGCCCACCAAAGCGGCGGCGGTGGCCAGGGCCACACCGTGCTGGCCGGCGCCGGTTTCGGCGATAATCTTAGCTTTGCCCATTTTCTTGGCCAGCAGGGCCTCGCCCAGGCAGTGATTAATTTTGTGGGCACCGGTATGGTTTAGATCTTCCCGCTTTAAGTAGATATCGGCGCCATATTTGGCAGATAGATTCTTGGCGTGAAACACCGGGCTAGGGCGCCCCACATAGTGCTGATACAGCTCGGTCAGCTGCTTGATAAACTGGGGGTCTTGGCGAATCTCCCGGTAGGCGGCATCGATATCGTCCATAATGGCTTGCAGCTCGGGGGGAATAAAACTGCCGCCGTAGTCGCCAAAATAACCCTTCTCGTCTGGCATAGGGTTGTCAAAACTGTTCTGCATAATGCTATCGCTCTATTTATAGGTATCGATTGTGGCGGCATTATAGCTCTATCCAATAGCGACGCCTATGCGCCAAAATCAGCCCTTAGCAATTGGTCGATAAACCCACAAGATATAAGCTGTGCCGATAGCAATAATTACCACTGGTTGGTACTATCGACCCAAACGCAAACTACTCTGCAATACAATTAATCAGCCGAATGTATTAGCTTTTATTGAATAATAACACCTAAAGCGCTCGCTTTTATCGCCAGACCAGCATAGCTGGCAGAGGGATTGGCCATGATTGACAAGATTTCCAAAGAGGTACTTGGTAAATTGGCTTGCGCCAGTTATCGTTGCGAAGTCAACTATAATTGGACCATGCACCAGCTGGACGACAGCATCGAAACCATAAGCGGCTACTCGGCCAGTGAATTACTCGGCGATAAAGAACGTGCTTACGGCAGCCTTATTCACCCCCTCGACAAAGCCAATGTATTGCTTAACGTTAATATTGCCATCAGTGTGGGCTCTGCCTTTAGCTTGGAGTACCGCATCATCCACAAAAGCGGTGAGGTGCGCTGGGTGTGGGAACACGGCGTCCCCTCAGAGGCCGAACACGACGGCATGGTGGAGGGGATTATTATTGATATCAGCGCACAAAAACACCTGCTGGATGTCGACCGCCGCAAAGACTCTGCCGCGAAAGTGGACCACTTGGGCAAACATATTTTTCTCAAGGAGTACCAGCAGGCGATTGATACCAGCTTTATGCTGAGCAAAATTACCCCCCTTGGCACAATAAACTATGTAAACCAACAGCTCTGCCGCTTTAGCGGTTATAACGACAGTGAACTGCTCGGTAAAAACATCAGCCTATTGCAGCTGAATAGCGAAAGCCGTAAATCCCTGCAGGATATTATCGCCTCAATGGGCAAGCACACTATCTGGCGCGGCTTATTCAAGGGCGTAAAAAAAGATGGCGCGCCCTATCATGTAAAAACAACCCTGAGCGCTGTACACGATGAGCACGGCCATATAATCGAGTATATTTGCATTCAACAAGACATCAGTGACGTTATCGACGCAGCCCAAGCGCACTACCGCGAGGCCGAAGACCCGATTACAAAATTGCCGAACCGGGCGCTGTTATTACGGGACTTAAAGTTTCACGAGCAAGCTATTCTAGCCGTACTTAATATCGACGACTTTAAACATATTAATGAAATTTATGGTTTCGCCGTTGGCGATAGCCTGCTTTACGCACTGGGCCAAAAACTGTGCCAGCTGTGCGACAGCAGACAACATACCATATACCGCCTAAGCGGGGATGAATTTGGCATACTACAGTGGAACCACAGCAGTGAAGAAGCCTTTATCGATCATATCGAAGCGCTACTGCAAGTGGTTAATAAAGAGCGCTTCTTTTGCCAAAACCACCGCGTCTCTATCAATGTTACCGCGGGCATATCTGCACGGAAAAACCAGCTGATCAATGCTGAGATGGCGATGAGCCACGCCAAAAATAGCAAATCGGATATCGTTTTCTTCGATAAAAACCTGGCCATTCGCCACAAAATTATCGAGAGTATCTACTGGGCTAATAAAGTTCGTGAAGCCATTGAGTACAAGCATCTCGTGCTCTTCACCCAGGCTATTCACAACAACCATAGCGGCCAAATCGATCACCATGAATGCCTGGTTCGCATACGCGAAGACAATGGCGACATTATTCCCCCGAGTAAATTTCTCGGTATTGCCAAAACCACACGCCTATACCCCCAAATAACCCAGGCGGTTATCCAACTGGCAAGCGATCACTTTGCCCGGCAAAAAGG
>JAOXRV010000577.1 GCA_025800435.1 Cellvibrionaceae bacterium
GGTGGGGTTCGGCGCCTCGTAGTTCAGGCTCGGCGGTATTTCGCCGTGTTCGATGGCCAACGCTGCTTTGATAATACCGGCAACACCGGCAGCGGTATCCAAGTGGCCGATATTGGTTTTTACCGAGCCAATGCCGCAATAGCCATTGCGCTCAGATGATTCGCGAAATGCTTGCGTCAAGGCAGATACTTCAATGGGGTCACCTACTGGCGTGCCCGTACCGTGACACTCCACGTAGTCGATATCGTCCGCCGACAGATCCGCCATCGCCAGTGCTTCGTTAATCGCTTCGGCCTGACCCTCGACGCTGGGAGCCAAATAGCCCACCTTGCCAGAGCCATCGTTGTTCACTGCAGAAGCAGAAATGACTGCGTGTATGTGATCGCCGTCATCAAGGGCATCCTCCAAGCGGCGCAACACAATGACGCCTGTGCCACTACCAAATATCGTACCTTTGGAGCGATGATCAAAAGCACGGCAGTGCCCGTCTGGAGAGAGGATTTCCCCTTCTTTGTAGAGGTAGCCCACTCGATGAGGCAGCTCAATGGTCACGCCACCAGCCAATGCCATATCGCACTCGCCACTGATCAAGCTCTGGCAGGCCATATGAGTGGCTACTGATGACGTGGAACAAGCGGTTTGTACATTGACGCTGGGGCCTTTCAGGTCAAAACTGTAGGAGACTCGGGTAGAAAGAAAGTCTTTGTCATTGCCTGTATGGCGCAACAAAAATAGGCCCACAGAATCCAACAAGTCCTGATTGGTCAGGATATTCTGGGCAAAATAGGCCCCCATGCCACAACCCGCAAAAACCCCTATGGCGCCATCGAAAGCGTTTTGATCACTGCCTGGCATATGCCCAGAGCGCTCCAATGCTTCCCAGGCGCACTCGTAAAACTGACGATGCTGAGGGTCCAAAATACCGGCTTCTTTGGGGCTAAAACCAAAAAATTCCGGATCAAATCCTTTCATGTT
>JAOXRV010000584.1 GCA_025800435.1 Cellvibrionaceae bacterium
CTGGCGGCCAGTTTATGCAGTGCTGTGCTGCGAAAATCTGCGGTTACCCGCACTTCTTCCATGGGCAAGGCATTATTAATATCTTGTTCGGCAAAAGCCGGGGCAATAAGGGCGCAGGCCAAACTCAGGCTGCTATATTTAAAGGTGTTCAAGGCAAGTCTCCTCTAGGCTTAACTCGATATTCGGTTAAGCAATTACTGGAGACCCGGTAAGCTGCGGGGTAATACGACGGTTCGGTCAAGGCCCATAGTGGGCAGGCAGTGACTTCCTTCCTATTCCTACGCCGGCATCATCCGGATCAGGTTCAAAGGGTTCGTCACGGCCACTGGGCTTAGACATCTCAGGCTTGCGCCACCCCTTAGGATGCCTCTAGTGAGGCCAGGCTATTGTAGGCAATTGACGGGGGGCTGTCACTATCTAAAATATGGCTATACACTGGCAAGCCGTATAGACGGCGGGGTACAGATGAACACCGGATCACCCTTTTTACACCATATCGGCGCGCCTGCGAGCCAGTTTGCACAGGGGCAGCACCCATTTAACATTCCAGCTTTCGCCAAAGGTATTGACCTTAACCTCGATACCAATGTGACCTTTTTGGTTGGGGAAAACGGCAGCGGCAAATCCACCTTACTTGAAGCGATTGCTGAGTGCTGCGGCTTTAATCCCGAGGGCGGCAATCGCGACCACTACCGGGAATCTTTTGAAGACCGCTCGGAGTTGGCACAAGCTTTAAAGCTCTACTGGCTGCCGAAGGCCGCGGAAGGTTTTTTTCTGCGCGCAGAGAGTTTTTTTAATTTCGCCAGTTATATTGAAACGGTTTCCGATATGCATGCCTATGGCGGCAAATCGCTGCACCAGCAATCCCATGGCGAGTCATTCTTAGCATTATTTGAAAACCGCTTTGAACAGGGTTTTTATATTCTCGATGAGCCAGAGGCCGCCCTTTCACCGCTGCGCCAACTTACCTTGATGAGTATTATTCACCAGTTAGAAAAGCCGGGTCACGCACAATTCCTGATTGCCACCCACTCCCCTATTCTGCTGAGCTACCCAGGCGCCAAGGTGATTGAGTTTAACGAAGAGGGGATGCGCGAAGTTGATTACCGCCAGACCGAACACTTCCAGCTGACGAGAGATTTTTTAAACGCACCGGAGCGGTATTTTAGTTGGTTGTTTGCTGAGGATTGAGATGATGGCTATTCAGAGTTACCCTTGATCCGAGGCCCTATAACTGCTCCTTAATCCGAGTAATCTGATCGCGCACTCGGGCCGCCTCTTCAAACTCCAGATCCTTGGCGTGCTGCATCATTTTTGCTTCCAGCTCTTTAATGGTCTGCCAGGGGTCTTGATCGTTACTGATATCGTATGTGCCCGCCTTTTCGGCCACCTTATCCAGGCGACGGCCACGGCCTTTGCCCGGTGCCTGGGCGCCTTCCATAATATCGGCCACGCTTTTGACAATACCCTTGGGGGTAATGCCGTGCTCTTTATTAAAGTCCAACTGCTTGGCCCGGCGGCGCTCGGTTTCATCCATCGCCCGCTGCATAGAACCGGTGATTCTGTCGGCGTAAAGAATAGCCCGGCCGTTGACATTTCGCGCAGCCCGGCCAATGGTTTGTATCAGCGAACGGTCTGAACGTAAAAAGCCTTCTTTATCTGCATCCAGAATAGCCACCAGCGATACCTCGGGCATATCCAGCCCTTCGCGCAATAAATTAATGCCAACCAACACATCAAACTCGCCCAGGCGCAGGTCTCGAATAATTTCCACCCGCTCTACCGTATCGA
This sequence comes from Cellvibrionaceae bacterium, assembly GCA_025800435.1. Lineage (GTDB taxonomy): Bacteria > Pseudomonadota > Gammaproteobacteria > Pseudomonadales > Cellvibrionaceae > Pseudoteredinibacter. Next base: position 1,792 of record JAOXRV010000584.1, read on the forward strand.
TATCCGAGTGCAAATAGCGCACCCGCACATCGTGGTCTTCCAAATATTCGGTCAGGTCTTCGGCCATGCGCTTGGTGAGGGTGGTAATCAAGACCCGTTCATTGCGATCGGCCACCTCGCGAATCTCCGACAGTACATCATCTACCTGGGTGGTGGCGGGTCGAATTTCCAGGGTCGGATCCACCAGGCCGGTTGGCCGCACCACCTGCTCCACCACTTGGCCAGCGTATTTTTCTTCGTATTGCCCAGGTGTGGCCGAGACAAAAATAGTTTGGGGCGAGGCCGTCTCCCATTCCTCAAAGCGCATGGGGCGGTTATCCAGCGCCGACGGCAAACGAAAGCCGTATTCAACCAAAGTTTCTTTGCGCGAGCGATCGCCTTTATACATGGCGCCGATCTGCGGCACCGTCACATGGGATTCATCGATGATTAACAGTGCATCGTCGGGCAAATAATCAAATAAGGTCGGTGGCGGATCGCCCGGGTCCCGGCCCGATAGATAGCGAGAGTAGTTTTCAATACCGGTGCAGTAACCCAGCTCTTGCATCATCTCCACATCGTATTTCACCCGCTGCTCTAGGCGCTGGGCTTCAACCAGCTTATCGTTATCGCGCAGCTGGGCCAGGCGCTGCTTGGCCTCGGCTTTGATATTGTCGATGGCATCGAGAATGCGCTGGCGCGGGGTAACATAGTGGGTTTTGGGGTAAACCGTAAAGCGCGGCACTTTACTCAGAATCTCGCCGGTGAGCGGATCAAACAGGGACAGCTGCTCAACTTCCTCATCAAATAACTCTACCCGCAGCGCTTCGCGCTCGGAGTCGGCGGGAAAAATATCGATCACATCACCGCGTACCCGGTAGGTGGCGCGACGAAAATCCGCATCGTTGCGGGTGTATTGCAACTCGGCCAGCTTGCGCAAAATTTCACGCTGATCAATCTGCGCACCGCGGCTTAGATGAAGCACCATCTTTAGGTAGGCATCTGGGTCACCAAGGCCATAGATCGCCGATACCGTGGCGACAATAATGGCATCGCGTCGCTCCATTAGGGCCTTGGTGGCCGACAGCCGCATCTGCTCAATATGTTCATTGACCGAGGCATCTTTTTCAATAAAGGTATCCGAGGAAGGCACATAGGCCTCGGGCTGGTAATAATCGTAGTAGGAGACAAAATACTCCACCGCATTATTGGGGAAAAATTCCTTCAACTCCCCGTATAACTGGGCGGCCAGGGTTTTATTGTGGGCCATAATCATGGCCGGGCGCCCGGTTTGAGCAATCACATTGGCCACAGTAAAGGTTTTGCCCGAGCCGGTTACCCCAAGCAGGGTCTGGTGCGAGAGGCCATTATCAATACCCTCCACCAGGCTTTTAATCGCCGCCGGCTGATCCCCAGCCGGGGCAAAACGGGATTCGACGGAAAAGGCTTTGTTCATAAACGTTCGGCTTCTCTATTGATGGCGCAGCAGCCAACACTGGTGAATATTGGGTCGGCGCTGAAAATCTTTATCGATGGTACGCGGGCTAATATCTTCGATGGCATAAGGCGCTAGGCCTTCATCATCCAATTTAAAACTGCGCAGATTATTGGAAAACACCAGCACCCCGCCAGGTTTTAGCAAATCCATACAGCGGCGCAATAGGGCCACATGATCGCGCTGAATATCCAGGGTATTATCCATGCGTTTGGAGTTAGAAAAACTCGGCGGGTCAAGCATAATCACATCAAAGGCCTCGCGGCACTGCTTTAAATAGTCAAAACAATCGGCCTGTACCAGCTCGTGTTTGGCCTCGTGGATATTATTGAGGCCAAAGTTTTCCCGGCACCAGCTGATATAGGTGCGCGACATATCCACACTGACCGAACTGCGGGCACCGGCCAGGGCCGCCTGCACGGTTACGGTACCGGTATAGCAAAACAAGTTTAGCAAACGTTTGCCGGCGGCCAGCTCCCCAACCATTTTGCGCACTGGGCGGTGATCCAAAAACACCCCGCTATCGAGATAATCCCACAGGTTAACCGCAAAGCGGGCACTGCCCTCTTGCACCACAATTTTACTGCGGCTAACTTCATCGCGGTAGCGGTTGCCGCCGCGCTTTTCATACTGGGCCTTGCCGCTTTGACGGCGACGCTGCTTGATAAAAATTTGTTCTGGGTTTAATTCAAAGCCCACCACCAATGCATCGACCAGCTCTTGCAAGCGCCCCTGGGCCTTGTCCTCTTTAACACTGGCCGGAGCCTGGTATTCCTGCACATGCCAGTGACCGGCATAATAATCAATCGCCGCCGAATACTCGGGCATATCCGCATCGTAAACCCGGTAGCAGTCAATTTGACGTTGTTCGGCCCATTTTTTTAGCGGCTTGATATTTTTACGCAAGCGGTTTAATACCATCTGCGCCCCATTGCTTAACTCGGCCTCAGTACAGCTGGCAAAAAATATACCCTCTGTCAGCTCTTGGCGGGGGCTTAAATTCTGGGGTGGCGCGTCGACAAAATTATCGGCCTGCACCTCAAACATCAGCAGCTCACTGGCCAGGGCACCGTTAAATAATTTATAGCGCTTACTGGCACGCAGGCCCATGGTTTTACCCAATTGTGGGTTGCCGGTAAATACCCCGGCGCGCCAAGTGCTAAAGTACTCCTTAAGTTTATCGCCCAGCTCCCGGTACAAATGCCCCAGCTGCTCCAGCTCGCCCAGACGCTCGCCATAGGGTGGGTTACTCAGCAGTAGGCCACTGCCTTCGATTTCCCCCAGTGCCTCAAGACTTTGGCGCTTAAACTGCACCCAGTCGGTAAGCTTGGCGCGCTGGGCGTTGGCACGGGCAGCGGCCAGAACCTTATCGTCTTGGTCAAAGCCGAGTAAACGGGGCCGGGCCTGGGCCAGGCCGCGACGGCGGCGCTCTATCGCTTGTTCGCGCAGCGCCAGCCATTCATCACTTTGGTAATTTAGCCAGGTCTCAAAGCCAAAGGCCGGGCGCGCAATACCCGGGGCTGTATCGGTGGCCATCAGGGCCGCTTCGAGCACAATCGTGCCCGAGCCACACATCGGGTCCACCAAACTGAGCTGTTCTACCCTGCCCTCGGCCCTGGCCTGTTCTAACAGCTGGGGCCAACCGGCGCGCAACAACAGCGCCGCGGCCAGGTTTTCCTTCAGCGGCGCCAGGCCCTGCTGCTGGCGATAGCCGCGCCGGTGCAGGCTCTCGCCAGACATATCCAAGCTCAGGGCCACCTTGCCCCGGTGCAAGCGGGCATTGATACGCACATCCGGGCGCTGCTTGGCCACACTTGGGCGCTGGCCGCTCAAATCCCGCAAGCGATCGACCACCGCGTCTTTAATCTTTAGGGCCCCAAATTGACTGTTTTTGATCACCCGGTCGGTGCCGACAAAATCAACCAATAGGGTACCACTGGGGCTGATATAGTCTTCCCAGGCGATGGCCTTAACCCCTTGGTAAAGGTTTTCGGCGTTGCTGGCATCCAGGCTCGCCAGCGGCATCAAGACCTTATTGGCCAAGCGCGACCAGAGGCAGGCCTTATAGCCCAGCCCCAGGCCAAGGCCTGGGCTGCCAAAATAGACGCCGGCCACGGTCTGGCGCACGGGTTCGGCGCCCAGGTCTCTTAGCTCTTGCTCTAATAGGCCTTCTAGACCCTTGGCACAGGTGGCAAAAAAGGCAAATTGGGGGCTTTTATCACTGCCTTGCTTGGCGCGAGCCTTGGGCTCTGGAGCTGATTTCACGTAAATACCTTACAACTAGAGGGTGTAAACACCGTTATCGCTGGCGCCCCCTTAAAACGAGGGCACACTGGGCAAATTTAAGCGGCAATAGCCAAACGGCGTTACAAAAGAGGCGTATTATCCCCCCATTTAGGGCTCAATACTAATCGAATTAGGTGCCACTAAAGGACTGATCCAACAATAGAACTTGTAGTTAAAAGTCACTATCTTCGGCGATTAAATGCACATAAATGCCGATATTCAGTGAAAATATCAGCTGACACGCTGTTCCCTATAGCATTTACCCGCAGTTAAGAAGTGTTTCTATAAAAAATTAACCGTTTCCCTGTGCTCATTTTTTTGGTTAACTGAACCCCAGCTGGCTAAAACAGTCGATTAGATCTATCCAGACCCTGCCAGCAACTGTTAACCATACGGTGCGCGTCGCTCAAAAGGCGGCCACACCCCGAATACGGAGCCCCCGCTTTTCTAAAAACGTTTTAAACCCAATAACTTATACAGAGGATGAAAATAATAACACCCTGTTTATGGTCATTTTGCGCCCCGCCTAGCTGCTTTAAGGCAAGCAGGTGCCAAGCATTAGGGCTGAATATCACAAGTATGAGGTTACAGAAACAATGAGAAGAATTAAGCGCGATCCATTTAACCGAGCTTTTCACCGCGGCTATCAGGCCGGCTTTGAAGAAAAATCTCGAAGTAGCTGCCCACATGAATCCGGCCAAGCTCGACAACATTGGTTAACTGGTTGGCGCGAAGGGCGCGAAGATAACTGGAACGGCTTTAACCGTATGGCCCAGATGCAAAAAATTAGCAATATGTAAATTAGCCCCAGATCTGTAGGCTTTTTGGCTTACGGCTCTGGGCAGGTCACAAGACAAAAAAGAATATTATTTAAGCAACGCCGAGAACTTTAATACCATTACTGGCGTCTAAGAATTGATTTTCTCCTAGTAGCACAACGCAGTAAACGAAAAGTAGCAGTAAACGAAAAACAGAAGTAAAAGGATGCAGTACCCGGCCTAGGCCGGTCTTTAACACAACACAAAGCACTAGCGTTAACACAACCCGAAGTAGTTTTCTAAGTAGTTTTCTAAATCTATTAACACATCCGTTTGGGGCCAGCATAACAAGCTGGCCCCATTTTCTTTTGGCTTTTGTTTGCCTTTCTTTTGGCTACTATAACTACTGGCAACTACTGGCGAGCTTGAAAGGTCTGATAGGCGGCCACAGCATCGCAAATTAACTGGGGCCCTTGGTAGATAAAATTGCTATAAATTTGCAGCAATTTTGCACCCGCTGCCAATTTGGCGATTGCCGCCTCAGCACTGTTAATACCGCCCACCCCGATAATCGGTATTTCTTCACCCAACTCGGCGTAAAGCTTGGCGATAACAGCGGTACTTTTATCACTTAGTGGGCTGCCACTTAGGCCGCCCATCTCATCTCTGTGGGGGCTTGCTTCAACCCCTTCACGAGCAACCGTGGTATTGGTGGCGATCACAGCCTCCATGCCGGCATTTTTAATGGTAGTAGCAACATCGACAATTTCTTGGTCGGACATATCCGGTGCAATTTTTACCGCGATAGGCACATGGCGTCCGTGTTCGTCGGCGAGGCTTAACTGGCTTTCTTTAACCCCTTCAAGCAGGCGTTTTAAATTATCGCCAAACTGCAGGTCTCTAAGCCCCGGAGTATTCGGCGAAGAGATATTAATGGTGACGTAATCGGCCAGGCTGTAAACTTTCTCTAGACCAATTCGGTAATCGCTTAAGGCGTCTTGCTCCGGGGTATGTTTATTTTTGCCAATATTAATGCCCAGAACACCGTCAAAGCTGCGCTTTTTAACCTGCTCCACTAGGTAATCAACGCCCTTATTATTAAAACCCATACGGTTGATAATGGCCTCTTGCTCGGCCAGGCGAAACAGGCGCGGCTTATCGTTGCCGGGCTGAGCCAGTGGCGTGACCGTGCCAATCTCCACAAAGCCAAAACCCAGCTGACCCAAGGCGTTAAAATAATCGCCATTTTTATCCAGGCCCGCAGCTAGGCCCACAGGGTTGGGAAAGCGTAAGCCCATTACCTCCACCGGCGCCGACGCTGGCTGCTTGCTAAAGGCAGATAACAGGTTTAAGCGATTGGCCGCACCCAACATATCGAGACTCAGCTCATGGGAGTACTCGGGGTCTAGGCGAAACAATAGGCTGCGAATTAAAGCGTACATGGCGGGCTCCCGGTAAAAACTGGGCGCATTCTACCACAGCGGAGGTGTTTTGGTGATTGCAGCAGAGGCTACAAGCGCTCTATCCCCTGTAACTTGTGATTCTGATCAAACACTATCCGAAAGCTGCCGTGCACGCCTTCGCGGGTGACAAACTGGCGCAACACCGACACCGGAAAGCGCACCCGCCGGCCATCACGACTGCGAGCATAAACATCGCGTATCGCCTGGCGGTAGAGTTTTTCATACTCCTGGGGCGCTATGGCCAAATCGACAATCAGCGCATTCATCGCTCAAGTACTAATGGTTATGCCAAGCTGGGCTCGGCCAGGGCCGGAACCTCTTGTTCACTGCCGGTTTCATCGGCGGCTGTCGCCCGTGCTACCGACAAGCTCTCGCAGTGCTCACTGGCCTGTACCAAATCCAGCAGTTCGCGCAGGGCCACAGAGAACATAGCAAAATCCGCATTAATGCTCGATTGCAACTCGGCGATCATTTCCCGCCAGCGATCGACCAACACCCGGTGT
>JAOXRV010000845.1 GCA_025800435.1 Cellvibrionaceae bacterium
CTTTTTCGCCAGCTCGTTTGGCCTTGGCGCAGCGGTTTGAGTTGGAGCCCTGGCCCCAGCAGTAGCACCGCCACCGGCCTGCCTAAACACCGTAAACAAGCGGTCAAATTTTGGGTTGTTTAACAGCGCCAAATAATTACCCCGCTGTACCTGCTCAAGCAGTTCTGGGTCAGAGAGTAGATCGCGCACCTCGGGGTTATTGCGCAGCTGCTCCACCCGCGACCACACATCCACCATGGCGCCGGCCACTTGCTGCTGGCCTTCGACACTGTCGACACTCAAACCCGCATCGGCAGCCAGGCCCTGAATATCCGAGTCGGCCATCAGTTCTTTAAAATTGGGCTGGGTGCTAAGGGCGCGCACATCGCCGTCGCGTATCATGCGCTTGCTGTAGTTATTGGCCAGTAAATTTTGCAACTTGGGGTTGCGGCTAATACGGCCAATACGCTGCATATTTTGCTGGGGGTTTTTAATAATTGCGCTGGCCAGGCCGGCACTGGCACCAGTGCCACCAACCTGTTTTAGCACTTGGCCGCTAACACTGGCCATGGATTTATTGGCCAGGCTCTGTAGCTCGCCACTGATGCCCTGCTGGGGCTGGCCCTTGAGCGCCGGAATGCTGGCCCCGGCGATATCCAAACCCCACACCACAATAATCGCCAATACCGTGCCCACCCCGGCACCCAGGCCAGCACCGGCCAGGGCCGAGGCGGCGCCAGCTTTGCCAGACTCACGATGGCGGGCATTATCGGCCGCAACTTGGGTGGTGGCGCCGTCGCTGCCCAGCATTTTCACCAGCCCCAACAGGCCCTTGAGCAATAGGCTAATAAGCGTAGCGCCAACAAATAACAACAGCGCGCCGGTGACGAGATAAATGAGCAACCAGGGTTTATCCCACTGCTGTTTTAGCCACTGGCTAAGGGGCATAAAATAGGCGATAGCCAAGCCGTAAGCGCCAATAAAAGCGAGCAGGCGAATGGCGGTTTTTTCCAGCCCTTTGCGGTAGCCCTGCCAAGCCCCGTAAAGTATAAACACGATAAAAATAATTAAGGCTGCGCCCATACTGCCCTCCTCCTGAACGGCATTGACTCGCTTAGCGACTGGTTACCCACAACACTTGGGCGTCGTCTTCACTGGTAGAAACCAGGCAGTGGCCCATGGTGGCGTCGTAGTACATGCTGTCGCCCTCAGCCAGGCGCAGCGGCTCGTAAAACTCGGTGTGCACTTCGACCTCGCCGGATAACACCAGCATAAACTCTTCGCCCTCGTGGCGCACCCAATCGTCAAACTCGGCAAAGCTGCGGGCGCGCACCGTGCACTTAAACGGCACCATTTTTTTGTGGCGAATATTAGTGGCCAGCAACTCGTGCTCGTAGGTGCTGGTGGGGTGGGCCTTGCCGCTGCCGGCCGGGGTAACATCGCGCCGGCCATTGGCCCCAGGGCCCTCACTGGGGCTAACAAACAGCTGGGGGATATCGATGCCCAGGCCCTTGGTCAGCTTTTGCACGGCCTGAAAGGTGGGTGAAATTTGTTCGTTTTCAATCTTGGATAAGGTAGAGCGAGCCAGCCCGGTCAGTTGGCTGGCTTCTTCCAGGGTGAGGTTATTGGCCAGGCGAATCTCTTTTAGCCGCTTACCGAGCTGCAGCGGCTCTACAAACTGGTCATCGTCTTTGCGCGCCACCGCCAATACTGATACATCGCCGCTTTCGATGCCTTTATCGCCTCTTTTCTCGCCTTTGTCTACACTCACGCTCACGCCCTGGGCCGCCAAATAAAGGGCTATTATAAGGCCGGCTCGATCTGTGGGCCACCGGGCTGGGCATGCCCCTGCATATAGGCCTCCAGCTTATCGATGGGCATGGGCCTGGCAAAGTAAAAGCCCTGGGCCATATCACAGCCCAACTGCTTCAACAGCAGCCACTGCTGCTCGGTCTCTACCCCCTCGGCCACCACCTTGAGCTTGAGCTTATGAGCCATGGCAATAATGCTTTCCACCAGGCTCAGGTCTTCTTCATTGAGTACGATATCGCTAACGAAAGAACGATCAATTTTAAGCCAATCCACCGGGAAGCGACGCAGGTAACTGAGCGAGGAATAGCCGGTGCCAAAGTCATCGATGGCAATTTTTATCCCGCTCTGGCGCAGTTGGGCCAAGTAACTGTAGACACTGTCGTCTTCCATCAACATGGACTCGGTGATCTCGATAATCACCTGGGTGTTGCCCTGGGCCTTGGCCAAATTCTGCAGCCAGCGCTCGTCGTCTTCAATGGCACCAAAGAACTCACGGTAAGATTTATTTAAAGACACACCAATATCGGTCTGGCAGCGCCGGTTTAACGCTTTGATATCGGCCAGTGCCGTGTCCATGGCGATCTGACCCAGGCGTGAAATCAGGCCTACGTCTTCGGCCAGGGGAATAAAACGGGCCGGCGAAATCTCACCCAGCTGCGGGTGGGGCCA
>JAOXRV010000611.1 GCA_025800435.1 Cellvibrionaceae bacterium
TGGAATACGCCTGTGGCGCCCCCGAGCTGCTCAAGGGCGAGCACAGCAAAAACGTCGGCCCCGCCATTGATAGCTGGAGCGAGTTTCAGCCCCTGGGCGTAGTCGCGGGTATTACCCCCTTTAACTTCCCCGCCATGGTGCCCATGTGGATGTTCCCCATGGCCATTGTCTGTGGCAATACCTTTGTGCTGAAACCCTCCGAGCGCGACCCAAGTTGCGCGATTATTTTGGCCGAGCTGTTACAAGAGGCGGGCTTACCCGACGGCGTTTTTAATGTGGTAAACGGCGATAAAGAAGCGGTGGATACGCTGCTGACCGACCCGCGCGTGCACGCCATTTCCTTTGTCGGCTCAACCCCCATCGCCGAATACATCTACAACACCGGCAATAGCCACGGCAAGCGGGTACAGGCCTTGGGCGGTGCCAAAAATCACGCCATTGTCATGCCCGATGCGGATCTGGATAACGCGGTCAATATGTTGATGGGCGCCGCCTACGGTTCCTGTGGTGAGCGCTGCATGGCGATTTCGGTAGCGGTAGCGGTGGGCAATGACACCGGTGATGCGCTGGTGGCCAAATTAAAAGCCCAACTGGAAAACCTTAAAATCGGACCCGGCACGGACAACAGCAATGATATGGGCCCACTGATTACCCAGGCCCATCTGGAAAAAGTAAAAGGCTATGTGGACGCCGGCGCAGCCGCCGGTGCCGAGCTGGTGGTCGACGGCCGCGGCCTGGTGGTAGACGGCCACGAGCAGGGTTATTTCTTAGGTGGCACCCTATTCGATAAGGTCAGCACCGATATGAGTATCTACACCGATGAAATTTTTGGCCCGGTACTGTGTGTGCTGCGGGTGGAAAATATGCAAGAGGCGATGAATTTGATCGATGCCCACGAATACGGCAACGGCACTTGTATTTTTACCCGCGATGGCGAAGCGGCGCGCTATTTTACCGACAATATCAAGGTCGGCATGGTCGGTGTTAATGTGCCCCTGCCGGTGCCGGTGGCCTGCCACAGCTTTGGCGGCTGGAAGCGCTCACTGTTTGGCGACCTGCACGCCTACGGCCCGGATGCGGTGCGCTTTTACACCAAGCGCAAGACCATCACCCAGCGCTGGCCCAGCGGCGGCGTGCGCGAGACGGCCCAGTTTTCGTTTCCGAGTAATAGCTAGGGCACCTCTGAATAACTCGGTGACGCTCAGGCCTTGAGGCAAGCGTCCTAGCAAGGCGCTCGCTCGAAGGCATGCTGGGCGCACGTCGAGAGTGAGCAACGCTGCTAGGCCATGCGGTTATAAGATGTGCCTCAAGGCCCCGAAGGGCGGGCCGTAAAGCGCACATCTGCGGTGTTGCGCTGCTCGTAAAGGCGGCCGGCATTCACTTCGCAGCGCGTCTGGCAGCTGTACGCTTTAGGATCCCGCTGAGCATCATCGAGTTATTCAGAGGTGCCCTAGGGTATCGAGATTTAAGTATAAGGTGGCTTCGATCCCGAGCCTTGTGGTGGGGGCGGAGTTCTGCTGGACGCACGAGTACATCCATGTAGCTCTCGTCCGGCATCCCTGCCTCCCAAGCCCCCAGAACCCGTCACCCACTACAAGACTCTACGCAGGCATTGAATTTAGTAGCGTGCTTGCAACAACAGGCTTTTAGTTGTTCGCAGCGTAGGTCTCGACTTCTGTCCAAACCCGCAATAGGTTTTCACCTAAAATCTTTTTGATATCCTGTTCGCTATAGCCACGATTAAGCAGCCCCTGAACCAGATTGGGGTAGCTGGACACATCTTTAAGGCCAGTCGGTAACGAGTCTCCCACCCCGTCGTAATCCGAACCAACCCCCACATAATCGACACCGATTAATTTAATCGCCCGGTCGTAGTGATCTAAAACCTGGTCAAGGGTAGCAAACGGGTAGGGATTATCTTGTTTATACTGAGCCTTAAAAGCCTCTAGCTGTTCGGCCGTTGCCTTGGGTACCGCTTTTTTATAGCTGGCTAGGGCCGCCTTGCGTTTAGTGCCGTATTGGTTGGCGGCCTCGGTAATAAAGGCCGAGCCGAAGTTAATCTGAATTACCCCACCATTTTTACGCAGGGCTTGAATCATTTTATCGTCCATATTGCGCTCCCAGCCCGGGGTAAAGTGGCGCAGCGAGGAGTGCGAGGCAATGACCGGGGCCTTGCTAATTGCCATCACATCGTAAAAGGCCTGGTCGGAGACGTGGGAAATATCCACCATCATGCCCTGCTTATTCATCTCGACAATCAGCTTTTTACCGAACTCGCTAAGGCCCTGATGGGGCTTATCTTCGGAATAGGAAGAGTCGCTGAAATGATACTACCCCAGCAATCACCACAAAGCCAATGTATAGACGGGCACTGCTGTCAGGGAAAAATTATGACCAGGCCTTCGGGGATAAAACCCAGCTTAAGGGGTAGGGGGCACTTTCTCCGTTCCGAAAGCACCCCCTACCCCTCAAGCTTGCATCTCTCAGAAACTCTAGCTGCTGAGCACCCGGATGGTGCGAATCCAGCCAAAGCGCAAGCGAAGCCAAGTAGGTAAACGCCAAGTAAAATCGCATTTTGTTTACCTACTTGGCGCCAGGCGCGCAGCGGCGGAGTCACCAAAAAATCATGGATGATTTTTTGGTGACAGCAGGTAAAAGTACGCGGTAAAAAAAATGGGGGCACGAAGCCCCCTAAGATCTCTAGCCGAGTGATAAACCGGTTTCGAGTATGTCGAATTCTGTTCTGACTTTATTTAGTTTAAAGTCATTACATCGGTGGTCAGCTTGGTCAACACCCGCTCTGAGGTGTTACCGCGCATCGCTGCCAACAAGCCTTTGCGAGCCAGGGTGCCGATCAACACAATATCTGCACCCAGCTCTTTGGCGGTTGTGGCGATCGCTTCCTCGGGCGAGCCCTGACGGATGTGAACATGGTCTGAGTCCATATCCAGACGGCGCTGCAAACTGCCTCGATCCGGACGATTCATGGTGTCCTCATAGGCGTTAACCACATGCAACTGGGCACCGTATAACTCAGCCGACCACTTACCACGAGCGACGATCTTGTCGTTGAGCTCCTGGTAACGCTCATCTTTTGCCTGTGCGTTGATCGCCGCCACTATGGTCTTGCGGTGATACTCACCACCGGGGCGGACAATCAATACCGGGCACTTCGCATTGCGCAACACCGCCCACTTAGAGTCACTGAAGCGAATGCCTTTATCGCTGTCCCCATAATCGGGGATCACAATCATATCCGTCCGGAAGTGCTTGCCAGAGGACAGTAGTGCTTTTTGCCAATCGTGGGCCCAACAGATCTCAGCGGTGTATTCCAGGTCTTCTTTTTCCATCCGCCGTTCCAGCGCCGAAAAGTTTGCTACATCGCTATACATATCCGGGTTGCGGTGACTGGTGTCTACCGCGTGCCCATCCACACCGATAAAAATATGAATCTTCGGTGCTTGCTCTCGCATCTTAGCGGTAATAATTGCCCTTTCTAATGCGGGGTGTTCATCCCGAGTTGGGTCAATTACCACCAATAGATTTTCTCGTTCACTCATAGTATTTCGCCTTATTGATGTTCTCGACTAAGCCTGCAGAACTATAGTCGAACATTGGCGTAATACTTATGATTTACCTCAAATTTTTTCTGTCGGTGAAGCAATGAAAGCCATGCTACTCATTTAACCGGCCGTGAACTTGATCTCAATCAATAGCGACAGGACCGCTCGGTAAATATCCCCAGCGGCAATAAGGGTTCTTGATCCACGTCAACCGCTGCTAAGTAAGACATAAGCTAAACTGCCAACCATTATTACGTTGGGTTACTTCGTCACTATGTCATCAGCTCCCGATCTCAGCATACCTATTAGCTTGGACTTAGCGGCCCAGCACCACCCCCATTTATTGCGCAGCGCCAGCTATCACTACCCGCACCGCCAAGCTTTTAAGCCTTTTACTGGCGATGCTAAGCTATTGGCCGGCCAAAACCTGAGCATTTCGCCGCTGGCGTTAATGATCAACCTACCCGGTCGCGCCATTGCGAAAAGCGAGCTGGGCAGAGCTTTTTTTGATCATCTACTGCAGGAGATTAGCCTTTACAAGACAGACTTGGGCCGACGCCCGGTGACTAAAATGTTATTGCGCCACCCCTTCTATCACTACCAGGGAGCGGATATTACCGAGTTGATGCACCAGTTGGCCTCTAATTTTCGCCTCAGCCACAAAGACCAAACCCCGGTAGAATATTGTGTGGAGCTGGACCCGCGCGAGGCCAGCCCAGAGAATGTGGCGCTGCTGTGCGGCCTCGGCTTTAATGACTTTTTGCTGAGCTTTCCCCGTACCAGCAGTCGCGATCAATTAGAGATATTGCGCGAGGGCTGGCGCCAGGTCGAAGACTACAACCCGGGCAATCTTTCAATACGGCTGCCCTACGGCTACCCAGAACAAGATCTTCATAACTTGCGTAACCAGCTGGATATTATTTTGCAGCTAAAACCCCAGCGCCTGGTGCTAACCCCAGCCAGTGAACTGGAACACTGGGAGCTGCAAAGCCAACACAATTATCACAACAGTGCCGCTGCCAGCCAATTCGCATTGGCCTATAGCGCTATGCGCAATGCGGGCTATCGGGTGCTGGGCAACGACTGCTTTGTTAAGGGCAAGCACAATTTGGCCATTGCCCAAAACCAAAACCGGCTGCGCCGCACCCCGTTCGGTTACAATTCGGTCAATGCGGCAGATTTACTGGGGCTGGGCCCCGCCGCTGTCAGCCAGCTTGGACGACACTATTTCAGCAACCATGAGCAGCTGGTGCAATACCAGGCCAAGCTAAACCGAGGGCAGGCCCCTATTGCCAAGCAATTGAGCCTGGAACATCTGGGCAAGGTTTGCCGGGTAATCATTGATCAGCTGCTGTGCTACCACCGCCTCGATATCAGCTATATCGAGCACCGCTACGACCTCAAGCTGCTGCACCTGGCGGAAAATATCGCCTGGGAACTCAACAGCGAGGCCAATATGGAGCTAATTCGCATCCACAATGGTCTTCTCCAACTCAAGGATGAGGGTATAATGCGCTTGCTGTTTATCTGCGATACCTTCTTAACGGGTATCAGCCACTACAATCCAGATGATTGAAGCGCCAAAACCCGAAGCACAACGGGGCCTAGCAGCCCAAGGCTTAGGGTGCCTTTAACAGACTTTAGTTGTAATATTGATAACTAACTAATATGCTCCACCTTTGAAAATCCGGGGCAATCTCTAGCAAGCAGTGTCATCATGAGTTCAAATATCATCAGCAAGTCACCTCGCTGTCACCATAACCCTCAGGTTTCCTGTGGGGATTGTCGCCTGAATAGCATTTGCCTGCCCATCAGCGTGCACGTAGATGAACTGGACAAATTGGACGAGATTATTCAGCGCGGCCGCCCCCTGCACAAAGGGGATTACCTCTACCACGCCAATGACCCTTTTAGCTCGGTCTATGCGGTGCGCTCAGGTACCATTAAATCGGTACGCATTACCAACGACGGCGAAGAGCAGGTAACCGGCTTCCACCTACCCGGCGAAATTCTGGGCATGGATGGCATCGCTCAGAATGTGCATACCAACTCGGCCATTGCACTGGAAACCACGGCGGTGTGCGAAATTCCGTTCACCCGCATGGAAGAGCTGAGCATTAAGATACCCAGCCTGCAGCGGCATTTTTTCCAGCTGATGAGCCAGGAAATCACCGCCGATCAACAGTTGATTACCCTGCTCAGCAAAAACAGCGCCGAAGAGCGGGTTGCCTCAATGCTATTAAGCATTTCCACCCGCAATCACCGCCGCCACCTTTCTGCAACCCTATTCCGCCTGGCCATGTCCCGGGCCGACATGGGCAACTACTTGGGCCTGACGGTTGAGACCGTCAGCCGGGTGCTGAGCCGCTTTCAAAAGCAGGATATTCTCTCGGTTGATAAAAAAGAGATTGAAATCTTAAATATGGATGCCTTGCGCAAATCGGCCAGGGCCGAGTAACTCAGGATCAAGTAACCCAGGGCTAAGACCCAGGGCTAAGTGTTCAAGCCCAACAGGCCATCAGCACAGACGCCTAGCATAAACGCCCAGGCAAAAAAAAGCCCGCTTACGCGGGCTTTTTTGATTCTTAAGTCAAATTGACCTTAGAACTTATAACCGAACATGATGGAGTAAACCATTGGGTCGATGTCCAGGTCTGCAGACAGGCGAGAGTTTGCAGACAGGCCCAAAGCAGGTGTCGCTTGGTTCACGTCCAAGTTGGCCGTGGTGTCGATATCGATATAGCGAATAGAGGCGTTGATCATCATATTGTCGCCCAGGTCAATATCCATACCTACTTGATAGGCCAGTCCCCAGGACTCTTCAATATCTACGTCTAGGTTACCAACACCAGCTTCCAGATCACTGCCGCCTTCTTCGTCAAAGAAGAAAGTGTAGTTCAGGCCCAGGCCCACATAGGGAGTGATAGCACCGCCGGTATTAAAGTGGTAAACCGCGCTGATGGTGGGGGGCAGGTGCTTGGTTTTGGCAATATCGCCTACACCCAGGCTATCCAGGGTTGGACCCTTACCAGTGGCAGTATGAGAGAAAGGAGTGGCAGCCAGCACTTCCAAGCCAATTTCATTGGTAACCATATAGGTCAGGGTCAGGCCCAGCTGAACATCGTTGTCTACGTCAACGCCGCTGTCTGCGGCCAGTACGGCACCGTCAGCAAATACATTGCTGCTGCCGCCATCGGGGTTAACACTGGTGGCACCAGCGCGAACAAAGATATCACCAGCTTCATAAGCTTGGGCCTGGCCAGCCATTACACAAGCAGCTACGG
The DNA here is from genome assembly GCA_025800435.1 of Cellvibrionaceae bacterium. Classification (GTDB taxonomy): domain Bacteria; phylum Pseudomonadota; class Gammaproteobacteria; order Pseudomonadales; family Cellvibrionaceae; genus Pseudoteredinibacter. Next base: position 6,848 of record JAOXRV010000611.1, read on the forward strand.
CGGCAGCAAGAGTCAAGGGTTTCAGGGTAGCTTTCATATTTACTCTCTCTTCTATAAAAGGGCTTGTTGACGCCCGTTTGTGTTGGGAGTATTGAACAACATTGCGACCTGACAATACTTGATTTAGATTAACTAAAAAGGGGTTTATGCCGGGCAAAGTGATTAGATAAAAACTACAGTGCCAAAAAATTGGCCATACCCAAAACCTAAGTACTAAGCTTTTTACTATTCTGCTTTTACCGGGCTTTTTACATCCGGTACAAATTTTAACGCCAGCGAGTTAATACAATAGCGCTTACCCGTTGGCGCTGGGCCATCCTCAAACACATGGCCCAGGTGTTCCCCACATTTAGACAGCACCTCAATTCGGCGCATGCCCCAGCTGTAATCCTTCTTTAAAACGATGTTATCGGGGTTGAGCATCTCCCAAAAAGCTGGCCAACCACTGCCCGAATCGTATTTGTGTTCCGAACGAAATACCGGCAGCCGGCAGCCGGCGGTCACATAGGTGCCGGCTTGGCTTCCGCCCATTTTTTCATCGGTATTGCGAGGCTCGGTATCGCCTTCCCACAACACCTTATAGCGATCCCTGGGCAATAACTGTTTCCATACCGACTTCGGCAGCTGGCTGAGGTCCCCGCCGCGCTCAATCATCGCCCTGGCCTGCTGCAATTGGGGCTCGATGGGGGCAGTTTTGGGCTCGCCACCGGCTTCACTGCAGCCCAGCACAAGCGCGGCTGTGGCGGTAATACTCAAGGTTAAAAAAGCTTTGCTCATATCCACTCTCCGTTTTTGGCCATAGTAGCGAGCAGCGCAAATGAATACCTGACAAAAGCCAGAAAAGAACATCACAAAAGTTTCCCAAACACGCTACAGGCGGCGATGTTGTAAAGCGGGTAGGCGCTGGCGACACTGGCTTAGAAACTCAGGCGCTAAATCGACCAGCAGATGCCCCTCGCCATGGCCCAACTCAGCCATCAGCTGGCCCCAGGGGTCGATGGCGGCACTGTGGCCCCAGGTTTGGCGGCGGGCAGAGTGCTGGCCGCCCTGGGCAGCACCCAGCACATAACACTGGTTCTCCAATGCCCTGGCGCGCAGCAGCAACTGCCAGTGGGCCTCGCCGGTTTGATAGGTAAAG
>JAOXRV010000631.1 GCA_025800435.1 Cellvibrionaceae bacterium
CTCTGCCATCCAAAGTGGCGACCAATGTAATCTGCAAGTGGTGCGTGAATCGGTACAGCCATTAATTACCGGCGTGTTTCACAATAAAGATGCCATTGCCGCACTGGTGCGTTTAAAACGCATCAGTGAGTACCGTTACCAACACGGTGTATCAATGGCGGTGTGGTCGGCGATTTTGGGCCGCCATATTTCCCTGCCTATGGCGCAATTGGAAAAATTAGTCGTGGCCTGCGCCATGTGCGATATCGGTATGACACGCTTGCCAGATTCGATCATTCATCAGCCAGATGCGCTGACGGCTAGCCAGTGGAAGATGGTAAAAATGCACCCCGAGCTTGGGGTAAAAATGGTGCGTGAAAGCAGTGATCAGCAAGACCCAGAGGTGCTGGGTATTATCGAGTGTCACCATGAGCGTTTTGATGGCAGCGGCTACCCCAATGGCCACCGCGCCAGCGATATTCCGCTATTGGCGCGTATCGCCGGTTTGGTGGATGCCTATGACGCCATGATTACCAGCCGCCCCCACGCCCATGGATTAAGCTCTTACGAGGCCATTCAACAGCTTATTAGCGCCAAGGGCGAATTGTTTCAAGATGCCTTGGTTGAGCAGTTTGTGCAGGCAATTGGCCTGTTCCCCACCGGCTCACTGGTGGAATTTAACACCGGTGAAGTGGGTATTGTGGTTAAGCAAAATGAGATGCGCCGGCTCAAGCCCGAGGTGGTAATTGTGCTCGACAGCCACAAACAAAAATTGAGCGATTTGCTTCTACTGGATTTGACCGACCTGGGCGAGGCCGCTACCTCACGCTGGATTACCCTCGCCTTGCGCCCCGGCAGTTACGGTGTTAACTGCGAAGAGTACTTTATATGAGTAAGTTACCGAGCTGTTATCTGGGCCTGGTGGAGCTGGCAGACTATGAGTTATTGGTGGATAAGCACGGCTCGGTGGCGGCGAAAATCTTGTTGGAAGAATTCTATCGGCGCCTAAAAAATTGGGTGCGCCCTGGGGATGCCAGCCAAATTGTGCAAAACCGGCGCTTTGTGGTGATGTTGGCCGGGGTCAATTCGATCGCCCAGTTACAGCTGGCCACCGCCAAAATGGTGCGCTTGTTTGGCCAGCCCTGCACCTTGTTGGAACAGCCCATTAATATCGCTATCCACGCGGGTTTTAGCCTGCACCGTGGCGGCCAGGAAAACACCGACCAGGCCTTGCGCCAGGCCCGTGCGGCCTTGCGCCAGGCGCGCAACGCTGGCCACATCTATCAGGTATACAGTGCCGATGTGCAAAGCCGCCTGGAGGACCAAAATAAATTGGTGACCTCGCTCGAACGCGCAGTGGAGCGAGGCGAATTGGCGCTTTATTATCAGCCCAAGATACACGCTGGCTATCGCAATGTGGTGGGGGCCGAGGCGCTAATGCGCTGGCATACACCGGATGGCCGGGTGATTGTGCCCAAACAGTTTATGAAAGTGGCCGAGCGCAATCCGGTAATTAGGCCCATGACTTGGTGGGCAATTAAGGCCGCCAACGCGCGTCTTAGTCATTGGCCTGAGCATATGGGCCTTTCTATTAATGTGCCGCCCAATTTGTTACTAGACCGAGAAATTCTGGCAGTGTTACAAGATGCCCAGGCAATATACGGGGTAAATCCCAATCGTCTAACTCTGGAAATTACCGAGAATATGTCGATTGAGGATCACCAAAATCTGGTCAAACAAATTGATGCCATTGTTAAGTTTGGGGTGCGTATTTCGATTGATGACTTTGGTACCGGCTACTCGTCCCTGGCCCACTTTCGCAATTTTAAAGTGCAAGAGCTTAAAATAGATAAGAGCTTTGTTAAGCGTATGGTGGGCTCAGAGATTGATCTTGCCATCGTTAAAACGGTCATTAATCTGGCGCGCAATTTTTCGATGCGGGTTGTCGCTGAAGGGGTGGAGGATGAGACCACAGCCAAGGCCCTGGCGGAGCTTGGCTGCGACCAGTTGCAGGGTTTTTTATTTGATAAGCCGCTGCAGCTGGACGACTTTAACAAGCGTTATTTGACTTGACTCGCTATCGCCAAGGCCTCGCTTAAGGCCTTATTATCGCCGATATGGTTGGCCAGCAGCAATATTAGCTTGGCGTTCATCAGCTGTACTTGATCCTCTGATAAATCTCGCTGGGCTTCGATTAGCTGCTGGTAAAAATCATCGGGTTTGTCGATATTTGCACGTAGATTTAAGCTCATCTTGAATTCTCCGTATTATAGGCAGCAGGCTTTGGCAATGGCCGCTTCAATGGCGGCGGTATCAAACGCCCGCCAGCGGCCGGCCACGTACTGGTCGGGGCGCAGCAGGTAAACGGTGCCGGGTTTACCGTCGTAGCGCTCGGCCACCAGGCCCTCGCTGTCTTCAAAATCTCGGCCTACTACAATGACTTCGGCGTTAATACCCTGGCAGCTTACCGCCTGGGCGTCGACCTCGCCAAAGCACAGTAACTTAAAGCTCTTGCCCAACTGGTTAATGAGCCAGCTGGCTTGGCCATCGACTTTAATGGGGGCATCGGCGCAGTTGGTGCCGGGGCACATATTGCCGGCAAAGCTACCATCGTCGCCGCCGTGTAAACTCGATTGCGCATAGGGGGTAGGGGTGGAGAGTCGGCCGCTGTTAACCAGAGGGCGAGCAAATTCATATTGCTCGGACAGTTCCAGCACCGCATCGCGGAAGAAACGGCTACTTTTGCTCTTGGGCGTAATAAAGTCGGTCGAGCGGGTCGAGTTGAGCAGATTGTCATCGGCTGCAAATACGCGCTCCTCGCTGTAGCTATCAATCAGCGCCGTTGGCGCTTTGCCCTCAAGGTGCAGTTTTAGTTTCCAGCCCAAGTTGTCGATATCCTGTACCCCGGTGTTAGCACCGCGGGCACCGAAGGGGCTGACCTGATGGGCCGCATCGCCTGCAAACAAGACTCGGCCGTAGCGGAATTTATCCATGCGCCGACAGGCAAACTGGTAAACCGATACCCATTCCAACTCAAACTCGGCCTCATCGCCGAGCATTTGCTTTAACAGGGGCAGCACGTTTTCGGGTTTTTTGGCTTCCTCTGGGTCGGCATCCCAGCCCAGCTGAAAGTCGATACGCCAGACATCGTCGCTCTGTTTGTGTAACAGGGCCGATTGATTTTTGTGGAATACCGGGTCAAACCAAAACCAGCGCTCGGTGGGGAATTCGCCTTTCATTACCACATCGGCAATCAAAAAGCGGTCTTGGAAGAATTGGCCAGTAAAATCGGCACCCACCATTTTGCGAGTGTCGCTATTGGCTCCATCACAAGCGATTACCCAGTCCGCTTCCATATTGAAGACACCGTCTGGGGTTTCTACCACCAAAGTGGCGATGTCCTCAGTTTGGCTAATGCTCAGCAGCTTGTGCTTCCAGCGCAGGTCGACCAGTGGCTGGCGTTCACACTCGCTGACCATATATTCTTCTAGATAGTACTGTTGCAGATTGATCATCGCCGGCATTTTGTGGCCGCTCTCGGGCAGCAGGTTAAACTGGTAGGCCAGCTTTTCTTTAAAAAACACCTTGCCCACTTGCCAGTTGATGCCTTTATCGACCATGGGCTTGGCAACCCCCAGGCGATCCCACACTTCCAGTGAGCGCTTGGCGTAACACACGGCTCGGGAGCCGACGCTGACGGTGTTGTTATCGTCGATGACTACACAGGCGATACCCTGGGCGGCGCACTCTAGGGCGGCAGTCAGGCCGATGGGGCCAGCGCCGATAATCACTACCGGGTGGCGCTTTAGCTCGCCACTGGCCTGCTCGGCGGACTGGCGGTATTCAAATTCGGGAAAGTCGTAGGTGTTTAACATGGCTAGACTCCGGTCGTTATTGTTTATTGGTCTTTAAATTCGTTTTCGTGCAACCAGGCCG
>JAOXRV010000633.1 GCA_025800435.1 Cellvibrionaceae bacterium
CCACCGCTTCGCGGCCGTCGCTGGCAATGCCCACCACTTTGATATTGGGGTGGGCGCCAATCATCTCGCGTAGGCGATTTTGAAAAAACAACGAGTCATCGACAATGAGTACTCGAACGGACATATGTCCCACCCTCTTATGCAGTTGGCCGGCAATGCCGGCCGCTGGCCTAGTGTACTGAGCTAGCGTATTAAATTAAGCGTAGCGTTTTAACATAGCGGGCACGTCTAAAATCAGCGCCATGGTACCGTCGCCGGTAATGGTCGCACCGGCCATGCCCGGTGTACCCTGTAACATTTGTCCCAGCGGTTTGATCACCACCTCTTCCTGGCCGATCAAGCGGTCGACCACAAAACCAACCCGATCGGTGCCGACGCTGACGATAACCACATGGGCCTCGTCGCTGCGGTTCACTTCCTCCTGTACCAACCACTTTTTCAGGTAGAACAGGGGGATAGCCTTATCGCGAATATTGACGCACTCTTGGGCATCGACAATATTGGTTTTGGTCAAATCCATCTGGAAGATTTCATTGACGCTCATCAGCGGCAGAGCAAAGGTCTGGTCGCCCAGCATCACCATTAAGGTCGGCATAATCGCCAGGGTAAGCGGAACTTTAATAACCAGGCTGGTGCCCTCGCCCAGGCGCGATTTAATATCGACCGAGCCGTTGAGCTGGGAGATTTTGGTTTTCACCACATCCATGCCCACACCGCGACCGGATACATCGGAGATTTCCACTTTGGTAGAAAAGCCCGGCGCAAAAATTAGGTTAAACGCCTCTTCATCGCTCAGGCGGGCTGCGGAGTCTTCATCGTACAAGCCCTTCTCAACCGCTTTTTTACGCAGTGCATCGGGGTCCATACCGCCACCATCATCGGTGATCGACAACAGAATATGATCGCCTTCCTGCTCGGCGGCCAGGGTCACGGTGCCAAGCCGTTCTTTACCAGCAGCCTCGCGCTTATCGGGCATTTCAATACCGTGGTCTACCGCATTGCGCACCAGGTGCACCAAGGGGTCGGCCAGGGCCTCTACCAGATTTTTATCCAGATCGGTATCTTCGCCCACCAGCTCCAGTTTAATTTCTTTGCCCAGGTTGCGCGCCAAATCACGTACCACCCGAGGGAAGCGGCCGAAGACTTTTTTGATCGGCTGCATACGTGTCTTCATCACCGAAGACTGCAGGTCTGCGGTCACCACATCCAGGTTAGCCACTGCTTTAGACAGCGCCTCATCGGCGGCTTTGCCACCGATGCGTACCAGGCGGTTGCGCACCAGCACCAGCTCGCCCACCATGTTCATAATTTCATCAAGGCGCTGGGTGTCCACCCGCACCGAGGCCTCGCCGCTGGCGGCGGCGGGCTGATTGGCACCGGCTTTTTTAGCCGCTGCAATATTGGTGACATTGGCCGGCTTTTTGGCAGCCGCTGGCTTGCTATCTGCAGCGGGTTTAGGCGCTGCTGGCTTGGCTGGCTCGGGTATTGGCGTAACGGTCGCCGCGCTCTGGCTGGCGGGCTCAGCGCTTGGTCCCTGGCCCTTACCGTGCAAGTCGTCGAGCAGGTTTTCAAATTCCGAATCAGTAATTTCATCGCTGCCCGGGGCCTTGGCGGTGGCCGTTGGCTCGGGCGCGGCGCTGCCGCTGCTGGCTGCACCGTGAAGGCCGTCGAGCAGGGCTTCAAATTCTGCGTCGCTAATTTCTGGGTTGTCGGAATTTACAATATCGTCAACCGAGGCGGCCGCTGCCGTACCGGCTTGCTTGGCGCCGTCGAGTTCATCCAGCAGCGCATCGAATTCCGCTTCAGTAATTTCATCCCCCGCAGCGGCGGGCGCTTCGGCTGCCGGGGCCGCAGGCTCGGGTTCGGGCGCCACTGGGGCCGGGGCGGGTTCGGGCGCGGGCGCCTCCCCCTCGGCCTCAGGCGTGGCCAATACACCTAGCTGTTGCAGCAGTTCTGGGGTCGCTTCAGTCGGTGCCTGACCAGCGCTGAGCTCAGCAAACTGCTGATTTACCGTATCCAAAGCCTGTAGCACGACATCCATTAAACTGGGCGATACTTTGCGTTTACCATTGCGCAAAATATCGAACAGGTTTTCGGTTACGTGGCAGCACTCGACCATCGCGTCGATCTGCAAAAACCCGGCACCGCCTTTAACCGTGTGAAAACCTCGGAAAATCGCGTTGAGCAGGTCGACATCCTCAGGGCTTTGTTCAAGATCCACCAGCTGTTCGGAAAGCAGCTCTAGAATCTCGCCGGCTTCAACCAAAAAGTCCTGAAGAATCTCTTCGTCATCACCAAAGCTCATACATTACTCCTTAAAATCCCAGACTGGACAACAGGTCATCAACTTCATCCTGATTGCTGACTACACCCTCAGTGTATTCCGGGTTAATTTGTGGGCCACTGTCCCGCTCCTTGGGTTTGGCTTCAACCGCTGCTGGCTCGTTATCCGGCAGCTCACCGGCCATTTCTTCGACTTGCGAAGCAACCTTTATTAATTCCACCAGATCCGTTTCCAAGCCATTTATTAGGCTCATCACCCGGTTTAACACCTGGCCGGTTAGATCCTGGTATTCCTGCTCAAGCATTATGCCCTGCAGGTTTGAATTTATTAGGTTGGCATCATCGCTCATGCGATTGAGAAACATATCCATGCGCGGATAGAGCTTGTTAAACTCCTGGGCCGACATCTCTCGGCTTTTAATCCGCATCCACTCACCGCGCAGTGCCGCCGCTTCACGACCTAGCCGATCGGCCACAGGGGCGGTTGCCTCAACCCTATCCATGGTTTTATCGGCCGCTTGCTGAGTCATCTTAATGACGTAATGCAAACGATCTGAAGCGTCTTGAATTTCAGTGCCATCAAGCGGCGCAGGCTGGCTGTGCTCAGATTCATCAACATGAAAGTTGACAATGGCATTGTGTAAGCCCCGGGTAAGGCGCCCCACCGATTGAAACAAGTGGCGGTCACGCGCTTCGACTAGGGTATGAATCAGCTCGGAGGCCTCTTCGTAGTTATCGCTTTGTAACTTATCAATCAACAGCTTCGCGCATTCGCGCAGCTCGACGGTAAACGACTCTGATTGACTAGCAATGTATTGAGTATTCATGGACTTTCCTTGCTAACCTGGGCTCAGCCGTTCACTCGCTCGAAGATTTTGTCAATCTTCTCCTTTAGTACCGCCGCCGTAAAAGGTTTTACAACATAGCCATTTACACCAGCCTGCGCCGCTTCGACGATCTGCTCACGCTTAGCTTCCGCGGTCACCATTAACACCGGCAAGGATTTCAGACTGTCATCCGCCCTTACCTCTTTTAACAAATCGATACCCGTCATGCCCGGCATATTCCAATCTGTCACCAGGAAGTCGAAGCCCCCGGCTTTGAGCATTGGCAGCGCGGTCATGCCATCATCCGCTTCTTGGGTATTATTAAAGCCCAAGTCGCGCAAAAGGTTTTTGATAATCCGACGCATCGTTGAAAAATCATCAACAATCAGGATTTTCATTTCGGTATCCAATGTAACCTCCTGGTTGCCCAGTACATTCGGGCTCTTCTACGGGTGAATATATAATGATGATAGTTGGTAATTTTCGATCTGCGCAGTTAAGCCGCTGACTTTAATCTAAAATTTAACCCCCAAGTTAGGTGGCCCAGTTCACCGACCTAAACCACCTTCGATAGTTATATTGGTCGCAGACAGAATTTCTTTAGCAATAACTGCTTTCTAACGCAAAATTGTATAAATAGAAGACAGGCTCAGTGAAAAACGGGCGAATCTTAGTATCAAGTTTCGCCGCTTCGGTCTGGAGCTGGATTGAATATAAGGATAAAAACGGCTCTCGGCGAGCCAATTTACCGGCGCCAGCAGGGCGCCTGAGCGAGCGCCTTAGTCGGCGCCGGTTTTCTGCCACTCCGCCAGCCGCGAACGCAGTCTGGCGGTGGCTTGGCTGTGGATTTGGCTGACTCGGGATTCACTAACACCGATAATCTGGCCAATTTCTTTAAGGTTTAACTCTTCGTCATAATACAGCGATAAGATCAAACGCTCGCGCTCGGGCAGTTCCGAAATAGCACGGGCCAGGGACTGTTTTAAACCCTCGCGCTGCATATTATCGTGCGGGGCAATAAACGCCATACTGGTGGTTTCTTGGCTAATGCCGGTTTCTTCGCCACCGAAGGCCTCTTCAAAACTAAACAAGCGGCTGCTGGCGTTGTCTTTTAGGATGGTATAGTAGTCATCCAGAGTCATTTCCAGCTCGGCGGCAATTTCACCATCGCTGGCATCGCGGCCCTCGCGCGCCTCAATATTGGCAATGGCTTCGGAAATGCGCCGGTTATTACGGTGCACCGAGCGCGGCACCCAGTCGCCCTTGCGCATTTCGTCGACAATAGCGCCGCGAATGCGAATACCGGCGTAGGTTTCAAAGCTGGCACCGCGACTGGCGTCGTATTTTTGCGCCGCCTCTAACAGGCCAATCATGCCCGCCTGAATTAAGTCTTCGACTTGAACACAGGCCGGCATCCGCACCATCATATGGTGGGCAATGCGTTTTACGAGGGTGGCGTAGTCTTCCACCCGGATATCATTGCCGGCGGCCTGGGTTTGGCCGTACATTGCCAAGCTATCGGATACTGCCATAGCTAAAATCCTGAATTTGCGACATTGAGTAGTTTTTCCACGAAGAACTCAAGGTGTCCGCGCGGATTATTCGGTAGTGGTAACTCATCCACTTTCTGTGCCAAAGTGCGAATCGCCTGGGAGGCTTTAGAGCGCGGCGAATATTCCAAAATGGGGGTCTGCTTCTGTACCGCCTTGCGCACATTCTCGTCAAACGGAATATGGCCGATATATTGCAGCGACACATCCAGAAAGCGCTGGCACACGGCGTTGAGTTTAGTAAACAGCTTGGCGCCCTCTTGATTGCTGCGGGTCATATTGGCCACCACTCGAAAGCGGAAGGTACCGTATTCGGTGTTCATCAATTTAATCAGGGCATAGGCATCGGTAATCGATGAGGGCTCATCACAGACCACCACCAATACCTCGTTGGCGGCGCGCACAAAACTGACCACCGAATCGGAGATGCCGGCAGCGGTATCAATCACCAAGACATCCAGGTTATCGGCAATATCGCTAAAGGCGCGAATCAGTGCGGCGTGCTCTTGATCACCGAGGGTGGCCATCTGCTGCACCCCGGAGGCGGCGGGCACAATATCCACGCCACTGGGCCCGGAGACCATGATTTCTGCCAGGCGGCGCTCACCGGAGAGCACGTCGGCCAAGTTGTAAGGGGCCTTTAAGCCCAGCAAGACATCGACATTGGCTAGACCTAGATCTGCATCCAATAACACAACACGGCGCTTCAATTCTGCTAAGGCGATGCTGAGGTTGACGGAGATATTACTCTTACCGACCCCGCCTTTTCCTCCGGTCACTGCGATGACTTGAACCGGTCGACCATAACTCATCGGATATCTCGCTCCTGTCTTGCGCACAAAATTAGATCAGCTTTCCAAGTATAGAAGGCTATTTCCATTTATCCTGCCGTTTAGTCAAAAAAATTAAAGTTTTTCAGAGGCACCCAGCCTCAGCCAGCTGCAATCAAGCCTCGGCGGTTTGACCGTTCATCGGTTCACTTACCTGGCTTAATTCCAGCGCGCTGGCCAATAATTGTTGGCCGTGGGCGACTTCAATATCCTGGGGAATATTTTGGCCATTGGTGCTGTAAGCCAATGGCAGATCATGTTCGATAATGACGCTCAGCGCTTCACCGAGGCCGGTGGTTTCATCCAGCTTGCTTAATACTGCCCCACTTAAGCCACGCCCGGCATAGGCGTGAGCCGAGGCCTTTAGCATTTGCCATTGATTATTGGCCGCCATTACCAAATAGCTGCGCACCGCCCGGTGTTGTTGTACCAGCGCCAACTGCTGGTGCAGCATCGGATCGCCGTGGCGAAAGCCTGCGGTATCAATCAACACCAGCGAGCGGTTGTTAAAGCTGTCGATAATTTCTTTTAGGCTCTCGCCCTCTTCCACCACTTTAACCGGCACTTTTAAAATGGCACCGAGGGCACGCAGTTGATCGTGGGCGGCAATGCGATAGGTATCAGTAGTGATCAGCGCCACCTGCTCGGGCCCGTGCTTCATCACATAGCGGGCCGCCAATTTGCCGACGGTAGTGGTTTTGCCCACGCCGGTGGGGCCGACAAAGGCAAACACCCCGCCCTGGTCGGTAATATCCTTGGCAACTACCGGCAGCGACTGGGCCAACAGGCTCATGGCCTGGTTCCAGCAATTGCCAATACTCTGCTGGGTGTTAATTTTATTGAGGATAGACTTGCTGACACTTTTGCTCAGGCCGAGTTTATCCAGTCGAGTTTTAACCGCCTCTTGCACCGGGTTGCTGCCCCCTTGGGCAGCGGTAGTCTGGGCGATCTGCTCTTCCAGCAGGCTGCGCATGCCGGCCAACTCGGTCATTAAAATTTTCATTTTATCGTCCACATCCATGCTTTGGGCGCGCACTGGCGCTGGATGGGCGGGACGGCGCAATTGGCCCTGGGCGATAGCCCGGTGATCGACCTGGGTTTCTATACCCGGTAGCTGGCTGGGAGCTTGCTCGGGGGCATAGGGCGCCGTTAACTCAGGCTCAAAAGCGCCGGGCATGGGGGCACAGGCAGGCGCTGAGGGAGCTGAGGGAACAGTGGGCTGTACTGGCTGGGCAAGCGCTGGCTGTACGGTTTGCAAGGCCGGCTCAGGGGCTTGCTTAATTTGTGCGCTCGGCCTTGCTGCCACCTGGCCCTGCTGCTTGGCCGCCAGCATACGCTGGCGCGCGCTATCGACCTCGGCCGCCAGCTCGGCCCGAGTTTTACCCGAGGCGACACCAAGCGTGGAACTCGGCACTGGCGAAGAATTAAGTGGTGCAGCGGCCATTTGCTGGGCAATGTGCGCGCCCTGTTGCTGCCAGGCTTGGTCGCTGGCCATGGGCAAATCGTACTGGCTGACTGCAGAGCCGGCCAGGTGCACCGGCACTTCGGGCTCGGGGGCCGCTGGCACTTCCAGAGAGGCCAGTACCTCCACGCCTTTTTTGCTGTGCTTATTAGACAGGATCACAGCGTCAGGCCCTAATTCGTGGCGCACCAGCTCCAGGGCTCTTCGCATATCGGCGGCTACAAAACGCTTTACTTGCATCGTCTTTCTCCTGCGCACAGATTAATCATTATCTACGCTGATGTTCATTTCGATGGTGATCTGCTTATTGTCTGGTATCTCGGTATAGGCCAGTACGCGCATTTCGGGAATCGCAAAGCGATTAAATTTCACCATCAGTTCTCGCAGCGGGGCGGCAACCAATAAAATCATCGGCTTGCCGGCCAATTCTTGTTGCTGGGCCGCCTCGATCAGCGATTGCTGCACACGCTCGGCCAGGCCCGGCTCAATAAAGGCGCCTTCATCGGCGCCAGCTTTTTGAGCCTGCTGTACAGAACCTAGCAAAAGCTGTTCCAACTGCGGCGCCAAGGTCATCACTGGCAGCTCTGCCCCAGAGCCCACAAGGCCTTGCACGATTTGGCGAGCCAGGGCCACGCGCGCGGCCGCTTTTAGGGCGACGGGATCTTGACTCTTATCACTGGCGGCGGTGATGGCCTCGGCGATGCTGCGCATATCGCGGATAGACACACCCTCTTGCAACAGG
>JAOXRV010000661.1 GCA_025800435.1 Cellvibrionaceae bacterium
GGCGGCGCTATCAGGTCCAGTCTAATTAAAATACCAAAGGCCGGGTGGTCTAAGTAATGCACCTCACCACTGCGCATGCGGCGCGATTCTTTTAGCCGATCCAAACTCTGTACATGATAGCTCGGAGCGGCTGGGGTCAACTCAGTCAAACTGGCATGGCTGAATTGTGCCTCTGCCAATTGGGGCTGGGGTTGATTGGGGGCGGGCAGCAGGCTTGGCCGCTGCGGTAACTCAAACCAGCTGCCATGCTGATCCTGGCCGCTTGGGGCAAAGCGGCTCAGCCATAAATTACTTTGCAAGTGCAGATAGCGCGAAAGGCTGAGCTTGATATGGCCCTCCAACTCGCGGTGGCCATCGTATTGTTGGCCGCCGCTAATGGGGATGGAGGCGGCCTGCTTAGCGCCTTTTAACTGTTGATTCCAGCTTTGGTGAAACAGTACCCGCTGGTTGCGGCTGCGGCCCAGGGCGTTGGCGACGCCGGACGGCTGGCGCGTCTGGGGGGGCAGCAATCTGACAAAGCTATCGGCTGTCAGTGTTGCCCCGGTATCGTAGGCGCCACTGGGGGCCTGCTGTTGCAGGGCGGCATCCTCATCGGCCAGCAGGTGCTTAAGCCGGTAGGGGTAGGCCAGTTGCAATTCGCTGGGCAGGGTTGGGCGCTCGATCTGGTTGATCGACAAACGCTTAAATACGATAAGCTCCACCTGATACCAGTTGCTGCCCGCAGGCTTGGCGGGATTGGTCTCGGGGCGCTGGTTTGGCTGCGCCAGGGTCAGGCTGCTAAGGCCCAGCAATAGGCTGCTGAGCAGGCCACTGAAAAGAGGCGCCACCAGGCGCCGCTGCCATAATCGGGTCATAGGGTTATCCTTGTACCAAAAAAACGTGACGCCTGATCCCTAGCGTGGGGTTAAATTGTCCAACAGCTCGTCTACTGCTTGTATCCGTGTTTGTGCATTCTCTAAGTCTAGACTGAAGCGCAACTGATTGGCGCCGCTCAGCTTATAAAATTGGGGCTGCTTTTGCACCATATTGACGATCGTGATCGGGTCGACTTTGGTTTCCCCGGCAAATTCTATCAGGCCG
>JAOXRV010000665.1 GCA_025800435.1 Cellvibrionaceae bacterium
TGTTAAACCAATAGCCCGTCGACAGCTGGCCCAGGCGCTCGCCGTTTTGATTGTATAAATAGGCTTGGCCATCGGCAAAGCTCGGCCCGCGCGAGCCACTCAGCCAAAACCACTGCTGGCCGGTGTTGGCCGGTAAGGTTCGAGTGCTCGCCTGCTCTGGGGTAAACGCTCCTGGGGTAGAGGCGTGCACACTCAGGGCCAAGCCCAGGCAACAAAGCAGAATAACAATTTTATGAGCAGTTCTCATGGCTGCTTTTATCGCCGCGCTCATGGCTGTTATCTTCGCCGCGCTCATGGCTGTTCTCATCACCGCGCTCATGGCTGTACTGCCGTGGCCGGTGACGCGAGGCTCTGCCAGGGTTGTGCCTGTTCGAGTTCCAGCGCCAGGGCCAATAGGGTGCGTTCCTCGCCGAGCCCCGCCGCAAACTGAATACCCAGCGGCAGGCCACTGGCGCAGACGCCCATTGGCAGGGAAATAGCCGGTGCCCCGCTGATATTCTGGTACTTGGTAAAAGGGATAAAAGGGTACTTTCTATCCATATGAATACGACCGGGTACCGCTGGCCCAAAATAGCCGAGCTTGGGGGTTGGTGCCCCCAGGGTTGGGCTTAACAACACATCGTAGTTCGCCATAAACTGCTGGTACTGGCCGACAAACCGGCTTAAGCGCCGAAACGCAGCCGGCACCCGGTGCAGGTTTTTCCAGTGGTAGCTGACTAGGTATTTGGCCCACGCTTGTAATTTGTCGCTTTCCAGGGTCTGCTTCACCACAATCTTGCTGGCATAGCGCACCGCAAAGGCCATATGCGACCACAGCAACCAAAAATCATCGTCAAAACCGGCATAGAAGGGATTGCTGATCAGCTCGACATGATGGCCCAGGCCCTCGCACAGGGCCCCCGCCCCGTGGGCCGCCTTAAGCAGCTGGCTGTCGCAGTCAACGCCCCGGCAATTTTCGGCCAGCAGCGCTATCTTCAAGCGCTTAGCCGGGGGGCCTTGCAGCTCGCCAATGGGTTTTAGCCCCTCACTCCCTTGCTGCTGCTCCACCGCGGCATAAAAGGCCGCGGTATCGCGAACACTGCGGCTGAGCACACCCTCGTGAAAAATATTGGGGGGCAGATAGCCCGGCACCGGCTTGGCCGGCAAGCGCCCCCGCGATGGTTTTAAACCCACCAGGCCACAACAGGCGGCCGGAATGCGTATCGACCCGGCGCCGTCATTGGCGTGGGCGATTGGCACCACCCCGGAGGCGACCAAGGCGGCGGAGCCACCGGAGGAGCCACCGCTGGAATAGGCGAGATTCCAGGGGTTTTTGGTGGCCCCAAAACGCTCACTCTCGGTGGTACCCGCCAGGCCAAATTCCGGCGTGGTGCTGGTGCCCAGGCTCAGCAGGCCGGTGGCTTCAATCTGTTTGACCATCGCCGACGACTCGCGGCTTACCTGCCCGGATACCGCGCGCGAGCCAAAATAAAGGGGCAAGCCCTCGACCTCGTCGGTATCTTTGATAAAGCTGGGCACCCCGGCCAGTGGGCCGCTTTGGGCTTGCCTGGCCTTGGCCCGGGCCCGCTCAAAATCGGGCACCGCGATGGCATTGATCTGTTGATTGACCCGCTCGGCCCTGGCGATGGCCGCCTCGACCAACTCGGTGGAACTCAGCGTTTTTTTGGCCAGCAAATTCGCCAGCGCAACCGCGTCGTGCATCGCCAAGGCATCGTCGCAAAAGCCGCTGACTGCTGCTGCATTCTCGTTCATGGTTACTACCCCTTAACTAAGCTGTGACCGATAGCAGGCGCTACAGGTATAAATTAAACGAAAGGGTGTATAGGCGTGGCAGGCCGCGGACCAGATGCGGGCCGAGGCCGATACCGATATCCTGGCGAAACGCGGCGTACTCTTGGTCGAGCAAATTATCCCCCGCCAGGGCGATATCCCAACGGCCGCTACTGGGGCTATAGGCAAGGCGTGCACCCAACAGACCATAACTCGGCTCCTTTAAAGCCTCGTTATTAATTGGGGTGTAAAAAGTCTCTGACTGCCAGCTGTAAAAGGCAAAGGCCGACCACTCACCTGTCGCCGTGGGGTAGCGGTATTTGGCGTTGAGTGCATAACTGTTTTCGGGGGAGTAAATCAGCTGGCTGCCATCGTACACGCCATTGTCTTCATATTCACCATCGACACGGGCATAGTTCGCCGATAGGGTTAGGTATTCGCTGGCGGCATAGCTCAGCTCTATTTCGCCGCCGGCAATATCGGCAGCGGCGGCATTGTCGATAATAATACCGCCCACGGTAGCCTGCTGTACTTGTAACTCATCGTAGTCCGCATAGAACACCGCGGCGTTAAGCCGCAGCCTATTGTCGAGCAGTTCCGATTTTATCCCGAGTTCATAGGAAATATTTTCTTCAGGCGCAAACGCCGCCATGCGATCACCGTAGCCATCGCCATCGGTATCCACCGCGGCGGGATTATAGCCACCGGCTTTGTAACCACGGGAAATACTGGCGTAGGCCATCGCCGTATCCGCAAGCTGGTAATCCACCACCAGCCTTGGGGTAACTTCCTCCCAGCGCTCAGTGTCGCAGACCGCTGCAAGGGTATTGGTACTGATAAAACCTAAATCCGCCCTGCCCTGGGTGCAGTAGGCCTTTTCATCAACGGTGTAGCGCAGGCCGGCGGTGATTCTGAGGGCGGTACTGAGCGACCAGCTGATATCGGCGTAAATTCCGTAGGAGTCGTTATCGCCGCGAATAATATTTTTGTCCCGCGCCAACTCGCCAAGGGGGATTAGGGTATTGGTATTGCTGAGAATGGTATTCTGGTTCTCCGCCAGTTTTTCCCGGTAATAGTTCACCCCCACAAACCAATCCAGGGTGTCCCGGCTACCCGCCAGGCGAAACTCCTGGGCAAAGGTTTGGGCCGAGGTTCCC
>JAOXRV010000849.1 GCA_025800435.1 Cellvibrionaceae bacterium
GCAACATCTAGCGCCAGCCACATCCATATGGCACCGCTAGGCTGCTCTGGCCGCAACCACGCAGAGCACTGTTCAGCAAACTCAATCCATCGCGCTGCATCACCAGCATCAGGCTATGGGCTAAATCTTTTATAAACAGGCGCGCAAAAAACACCTCGATACACCAAATGGGGCATTCAGCTACCCACTCCAAACCGATAGCCCCCTCTCCATCTCCGGGATGGCTCAAAAAGAGCCTCTAACCCTAATTTGAAGAGGAAGACTGGCTATGAAAACTCTGATTACAGCCTTGGCTTGCACTACGCTGGCCACAGGCGCAATTGCCACGGGCGTTTTGGGCTCAACCGAAGCGCAAGCATCTGGGCCGTTCGATAAGCTGAAGAAAAAGGTAAAAAAAGCCAAGAGGGAGGTTGAACAGGCAGAGCAGACCGTTGATGCTGTCATCAAAGGCCGCTCTGGCCGTCGCAGCTCACGAGGTGGAGTGGGCGCATCAGCCGATGGTTCAAATTGTAACGCCAATCGCGGTAGCAACTCCAACTCACCTTGCACCGCACGAGCACCGGGCCACGCTGGAAATGCTGGGCCAACCCCTGCAAAATATGCAAAAATGACTCAATGCGCCAATCTGGGCAT
>JAOXRV010000715.1 GCA_025800435.1 Cellvibrionaceae bacterium
CCACCGAGCTGCTCGATCAAGCTGTCGTAGCGACCGCCGGCGCAGACCGTACCCTGGGCGCCGAGTTTATCGGTAACCCACTCGAATACGGTTTTAGAATAGTAGTCCAAACCGCGCACCAGGCGCGGATTAACTTTATAAGCCAAGCCGGCGCGGTCGAGAATGGCACACAGGGCGGCCATATGATCCTTGGATTCCTGATCCAAGTAGTCTTCAAGGCTTGGAGCCCCGTCTAGCAGCCCCTGGGTATCTGGGTTTTTACTGTCTAAAATACGCAGCGGATTACTGTCGAGGCGGCGCTGACTGTCTTCGTCCAGCTGCTCTTTGCGCTCGCTTAAATAGGCGACCAAAGCCGCTTTATACTCGGCCCGGGCCGCATTGCTGCCCAAGCTGTTAATTTCTAACGTGACTGCATCACTGATACCCAGTTGCTGCCACAGGCGCGCGCTCAGCAGTAGCAGCTCGGCTTCGATATCGGGCCCAGCCATGCCGTAGGCCTCTACCCCAATTTGATGGAACTGACGCAGGCGCCCTTTTTGCGGACGCTCGTAGCGAAACATAGGGCCGGCGTACCACAGCCGCTGGGTCTGGTTGTACAGCAGGCCGTGTTGCTCACAGGCGCGAACACAAGAGGCCGTGCCCTCTGGGCGCATGGTAATACTGTCACCGTTGCGATCGTCAAAGCTGTACATTTCCTTTTCGACAATATCGGTCACTTCACCGATCGAGCGCTTAAACAAATCGGTGGTTTCTAAAATAGGAAAACGAATTTCGCTGTAGCCATAAGCGCCCAGCGTGTCACGCACACAGGCTTCCAGATATTGCCAACGGGGGGATTGTTCCGGCAGCAAGTCGCTCATGCCGCGGATAGCTTGAATCTTTTTCAATGCTTTGCCTTATCGATTGGGGTTTCGCCAGGCCTAAGCCTTGGCGATCAATTGCTCTTCTGCTGCGGCGATAGCTTTGGCCTTGGCCGCGGCTTTCTCACGAATTAACTGCTCCAACTCATCGACCATATTATCTTTGGCCATTTTTTTGTGGGCGGCGCCGTCGATATAAATAGAGTGACTGGGGCTACCGCCGGCCAGGCCTAGATCTGCCTCTTTGGCTTCACCCGGGCCATTGACCACACAACCAATGACCGCCACATCCAGCGGCGTGCGAATATCGTCGAGCCGCGCTTCCAGCTCATTCATGGTGTGCACTACATCAAAATTCTGGCGCGAACAGCTGGGGCAGGCAATAAAGTTAATGCCTTTGGCACGCAACTTGAGGCTTTTTAAAATATCCCAGCCAACTTTGACTTCTTCGACCGGGTCTGCAGCCAGGGAAACGCGCAGGGTATCGCCGATACCATCCATCAATAACATACCAAGGCCCACCGCAGATTTTACCGTGCCCGAGCGCAGGCCGCCGGCCTCGGTAATGCCCAGGTGCAAGGGTTGCTCGATTTGCTCGGCCAGTTGGCGATAGGCCGCCACCGCCATAAATACATCTGAGGCTTTAACGCTGACTTTAAAATCCTGAAAGTCGTATTTATCTAAAAAATCCACATGGCGCATGGCCGACTCCACCAGTGCCGCCGGGGTTGGCTCGCCGTATTTCTTTTGAATATCTTTTTCCAGTGAACCGGCGTTAACACCGATACGAATCGGAATATTGAGATCACGGGCTTTTTCAACCACCGCCTGAATGCGTTTTTCGCGGCCGATATTACCGGGGTTGATGCGCAGGCAATCCACTCCAAGATCCGCTACCCGAAGTGCAATGCGATAATCAAAATGGATATCCGCCACCAGCGGCACATTGACTTGTTTGCGTATTTCACCAAAGGCTTCGGCGGCCTCTAGGCTGGGTACCGAAACCCGCACGATATCCGCCCCGGCATCGGCCATACGGCCAATTTGAGCGACCGTGGCAGCCACATCACAGGTTTCGGTATTGGTCATGCTCTGTACGGAGATGGGGGCATCACCACCCACGGGCACATCGCCCACCATAATCTGGCGTGAGTGGCGCCGTTTAATTGGGGATTGAAACTGCATCGGTGGTTCCTATGGAACGTTAATTCTCAGTGTTTTGCGGTTGCCAACGGGGTTTAGCGGGTAGTCTTTGCCGTTTACTTTTAAACGCATGGCATAGACATTGCCAATGCGCAAATTAAAGGGCGCCTCGCCTTCTACGCGCAAACTATCGCCCGCGGCCTTGACCCCGCTAAACTGTCGCTCACCGCTGTTATCACGCACTTCAAGCCAGCACTCTTCGCTAAAGCTAAACTGCAGCACCGACTCATCGGGGCTAAGCGCCTGCTGCTGTTCGGTCTGTTGCCTTTGGGCCAACTGTGCCTGTTGGCTTTGGCGTTGCTCCTCGGCCAGGGTTTCGGCAGCGGTTTTTTCTTCACGCGCCGGCGCCAGGCTGGTTTGGGGCTGCGGGTTTTGGGACTGCGCAATTATCCGGCCAATATCGGCAGAGCCCTGGCCCGGGCCGGTGGGGCTGGTTTGCACCTCTGTGGTAGCGGCGTTTATTGCGGGCTCGGCAGTTTCTGGCTGGACCTGACTGGGCTCGGCAGCTGTGTCGGCGGTGTTTTGCGCTTCGGGGCTGTCGTCGCCCAGCAGTGAGGCCACAATCACCCACAGCAACAATAGACCGGCCAAGCCGCCGGCCGGTAACAGCCATTGGGGACGTTTGTCGGGTTTGACGCTGGGCTCAACTTCGGCAGCCTGCTCAATTTTTTGCTTGGTGCTGCCAACACACATCTCGTATTCACCCAGCAATATGGCGGGGTCAATTTGCAAGACCCGAGCGGCATTGCGCAGATAGCCGCGCACAAAGGTTGCTGTGCCCACTGCGTCAAAGTCATCGCCCTCTAGGGTGGCCAACTTGGCCTTGCTAATTTTTAACTCCGCCGCCAGCTGCTCGTCGCTCATGCCTTGTTGTTCGCGGGCATAACGAATGATAGCGCCGGGGCCTGTGCCCTTTTCCGAATCGCCGGCATCGTTAGTGAGTCCTGCTTTCGGCGCCGCAGCTATCGGCAACAAAGCTTCGTCATCGCTGCTGGCAGTTGGTTTTTCGCTGGTATTCATTAGAGCTGGCCACCTCGCTGATAGACCCGGTATTGGCGACTATTGGGGTAGATATTTTTAAGCTTTAACATAGCGCTGGCCTCCAGGTTTTTATCCCCCAAGGCCCTAGCAATTTGAATTTGCATATCGAGCGATGGCGGCGTCGCCGGGCGCAAACTGTGGTACTGGGAAAGCAGCTGTAAGGCTGCTTGATATTCGCGTTTTTCCTTGGCGATGCGGGCCAGCGCATAGTAGGGCCCAGGGCTGTTGGGGTCTAAAGTAATCGCCCGGGCAAAGGCTGTTTCGGCGGCGTTATAATCACCCAGTTCTGCCTGGCAGCGACCGACATTGCTAAACGCCAGGGCGCGACGATCGTATTCGAGATCTGTGGAAGCTTTAGAGAATTGAACCAGGGCTTCGCGGTAGCGTTTTTGTTTATACAAAAACGAACCATAGTTATTG